>NZ_QKSK01000006.1:0-266980 GCF_003234145.1 Curtobacterium sp. MCPF17_011 | reverse complement strand
CAGCGCGGTCTCGGGAAGTTGACCCCGATCGAGTACGAGACGATCATCAACCCACAGGTCGCACTCGCGGCCTAAACGAACGAGTCAACCAAACCTGCAGCAGTCCCAACCGAACCCAGGGCGGGACCAACTGCGGCATCTGCAGCAACCGCACCATCGTCGCCGGCATCAACGACCTCACCACCACCCACCCCCGCCTCGCCGCCGAACTCGACCCCGCGTACGAGGCAGGTCACCCCGCCACGAAGATGTGCGCCGGCAGCGGAGACAAGCCCGAATGGATCTGCCCCGACTGCGGACACCACTACAAGATGTCCCTCTACAACCGCAGCCAAGGCTCCGGCTGCGAGCCCTGCCGCCGCGTTGGCCTCCGAAGCACGCGCACGAGCCTCGTCGACACGCACCCCGACATCGCCGCCCAGTGGCACCCCACCCGCAACAACGGCAAGCAGCCCGAGGACTACTCCTACGGCTCGAACGACGAGGTCTACTGGCTGTGCACCACCAGCGCCGCCCACTGGTACCCGCAGCGCATCGACCGAAAGGTCCAGGGCTACGGATGCTCGCTCTGCTCCAGCCGACGACTGATCCTCCGAGTCAACGACCTCGCAACCACCGACCCGCTCCTCGTCACCGAGTGGCACGACTACCTCAACGTCCCCAAGCGGCCCGAGCTCATGTTCGCCGGAACCGACCGGCACTGGTGGAAGTGCGCCTTCGGACACGTCAAGCAACAGAGCGTCCCGAACCGTCGGAAGTCACGCGGCTGCACCGACTGCGAACCCGAGGACAGGGTCCTCAACTAGAACTGAATAAGACCAAGACCAAGACCAAGACGACGGCGAAGCCCACCAGCTTCGCCGTCGTTTCCGTCGTTCTGGCCTGTCAGCCCAGAAGGTCTCACGTCCGGTGAGAAGAATCCGGAACGCCTCAATCCGTGGTTCTCAAGCAGCGCATGGTCTCATCGCTGCGAAAGAGTCTCACCTGACTTGAGAAATGACAGCTGTTGCGCGTTAACGAGGTCGGACACCATCACGGTGGCGTTCCACGGGATGTTCTCGCGGTTCGCGGGGCTCCCTGGGGCCGCCGTTGTCGCAGCGCGAACAACTTGTCTCCTTCACACACAACTTGTCGCCGGAGCGCGTTCTTCGGTGCCGCCTTCGTCAGGGGTCGTCTCCCGGCGAGTCAGGAGCAGCGTGCCGTGCGCGCTAGGTCGCTGGCGGGTGAACACGGCGTTCGGCAGGGACGTGCTCGAGCGGGACGCGCAGCGATCTGGTCCCCGCGCTGGTGCCCCCGACGGAAGTGCCGCACCCTCGCTCGGGTACGTGGACGGTGTTGCGTTCAGCGCCCCCCCTCACCGGGCATTTTCACCGGACAGTCATACGGGAATCCCCAGGTCAAGCAGGACACGGGCAAGTTGTCGTGGTTGTCACGGCCAGCCGTGTACCGGTGGACGACCGGCTTACGGAACATCGCTGCCGGTTGCCGGCTGGACTATCCGGGGGGCAGCCACGGGAGGAGCGCCGTCGTCGCGATGACGAAAGACACTGCCGGGTCGAAGGGCCTGCAGCTAGTGGGCGACTTCAGTGGTGATGAGATCGAGCAGCCGCTTCAACGTCGCCCGTTCCGCTGAGGTCAACTGTGCAAGTAGCTGGTCCTGCGCCGCCGCGAAAGCGGGGTCAAGCCGCTCGAGGAGCTCCGTCCCCGCAAGCGTGTTCTCAAGCAGGTTTCGTCGCACGTCCACGGGGTCGGGACGCCGCGTGACCAAGCCGAGCTGCTCGAGCCGCGCAGCATACCCAGAGAGGTCTTTGCGGTCGATCCGCACGCGACGGCCGACCTCGGCTTGGCTGAGCGGACCAGCCGCCTCGAGCACGGCAAGGACCGGGTACGCCGCCTTCGGGACGCCGGCCTCTGCGGTGAGCTCCGACACGACGCGAGATGCTCGCGCCGCGGCCTCGACGAGCAGCCAGCTCGGAAGCGAACTCAGTCGCTCCGGAATCTCCCGCTCAGCCATGTTCTCCACGGTAGGCGAAACTTCCTCTTCCATGTATTGTTGGGATCCCAACGTTGGGATCCCAACAATACGAGAGGCTCTTCATGTCAAGCGCACCGTCCGACGTCATCTCCCGCATCTTCGCTGCCATCGACGACCACCGCTTCGACGATCTCCTCAGCATGTACGCGAGCGATGTGAAAGCCACGACGGTAATGGGCGTCACTGTCGGCGCCGACTTGGTGGTCGAGCAAGTCCGCGCCGTTCACGAACCGATCCCCGCCACGCAGCACCTCGTCTCGGGCGTCGTCGCCGACATCGCGGGGAACCAGGCGGAAGTTCGCGGCAATGTCACTGCGGTCTTCTGCGACTCGGCGCATACGCCGGCGTTCGAGGGATCGAACGTCTGGCGCGGCCGACTGATGCGTCACGGCGACACCTGGCTCGTCACGTCGTTCTCCATCAACCTGGTGTGGACGCGCGGAACGTTCCCCCAGCTGCAGGCGTGACCACCGCCAAACTCCCCGACTGTCGTGCCTCACCACTACGTCTTCAGACATGGCGGATTCCGCTCCGCGAGCGGGACTCGCGCGCAGGCCGAGCGGGAGGGAGGGACGGTGAGCTCCGGTCGACCGAAACCGGGCGGACTTGCCCAGTGACGAGGGGGAACACGTGGACAAGCGCAACATGCTCCGGGGAACCGGAATCGCACTGGTTCTGGGCGTCACTCTGGGGGGTGAGCGCCTGCTCCGCTTCGAGCGATCAAGAAGAGCTGCGTGTCCCATCTTCATCTTCCGCTGCGAAGCAATCGACGCCTGCCGACACCTCCCGTCCAACCGATGCAGCATCGCCTTCCGATGCGGGCTCGAGAACTCAGGCCGGCGCAGCGACGACGCCACTGGGCGGCGCGACCCAGGATTGGCCCGCAACCGATCTCGGTCAGCGTCAGGGTGCAATGGGCCGGGCAACCGAGGAAACGCCCGGCGTCTACCGGTACGTGGTCGCCGCCAACGACACCACCTCTGGCCTGCTCGAGCGGTTCGACCTCTGCCAAATCGACATCGCGCTGTCGTATGAAGCCGACGGCGGCCATCTCACCGCAGGTCAGGCCATCACCGTGCAATGACACCTGGATGACGGACGAGGCAGCGACACGACCGACGACCACCGAGGCTGGAAGTGCACCTACCCCGAGCAGCCTCACACCTCGCGGACGGGTTAGCCCGCGAGGAATCCGCGCCACCGCTCGCGGATGCTGTCGCTCCGACTGACCGCCCGCCCCAAGCAGCACGGCTGACCATCAGCACATCAAAACGCGCCCGGTAGCCGATCGACCGCCGAGACATCGGCCGAGTAGAACTTGGGGATGCGAACACATCGACTCTGGGTGGGCTGGATACTCGGCCCGGTGACCATTGCGTTGTTCGTCGTGACCGTCATCGCAGCGGCCACAGGTTCGCGCTCGTCCGGCGCGACGCGGTCGACGCCGGCGTGCTCACCCGGTCGGCGGACGGTTCGTCGTACCGTTTCGACACGAACCCGGCCCGGAACGGCGGGCACCTGCCGTGACCTCGGCCTGTCGCCCTGACCGCTGCCCGGTGACCGGCGTCACGTGCGGCTGACCGGCTCGCCGAGCAGCCGCCGGGTCCAGTCCGCCAACGCCGCGGTCGCCCGCCGCGACACGGCGGCCTCGGGCACCATGCTCGTGAAGCCGTGGAAGGCCCCGGGCCAGACGTGCAGCTCCGCTTCGACGCCCGCGGCCCAGAGCCCGCTGGCGTAGGCGACGGTCTCGTCACGGAAGACCTCGGCGCTGCCGCAGTCGATGTACGTGCGTGGCAGCCCGGTCAGAGACGTCGCACGCGCCGGGGCGGCGTACTCGGACACGTCGTCGGTGGCCCGGCGGTCGCCCAGGTAGGCGGTCCAGCCGGACCGGGTCATCTGCCGGTCGGCGACGCCGACGCCGTCGATCTGCTGCGTCGAGACGGTCCGGTCGCGGTCGTCGAGCATCGGCGAGACCAGGATCTGCCCGAGGAGGGCCGGGCCCCCGCGGTCGCGTGCGAGCAGGGCCGTCCCCGCCGCGAGACCGGCTCCGGCGCTCTGTCCGGCGATCACGATGCGGTCGGGGTCGATGCCGAGTTCGTCGGCGTGCTCGGCGACCCACACCAGGCCGGCGAAGCAGTCCTCGACCGGGTAGGGGTCCGGATGTTCCGGGGCCAGGCGGTAGTCGACGCTGACGAGGACGACCTCGTGGTCGAGCAGCCAGTCGTCGTAGGAGTCCAGGTTGCCGAGGTGGTGGCCGAACATCATGCCGCCGCCGTGGATCGTGTAGGCCCCGGTCGTCGGGCCGGTGCGGCCGATGCGCTGGATGACCGCCAGCTCGATCGGGTCGCCGAGGTGGCCGGGCACGGTGGTGCTCCGACGTTCGAGGCCGTGCTGGCGCAGTCGCTCGTCGAGGGTCTCCAGCGGGATGTCGAGCTGCCGCATCCGGGGCAGCATCTCCGGCGTGAGGACGAACGGTCCGCGTGCGGCCAGTGCGGCGAGGAACGGCGCGAGCTCGGGGTCGAACGGCGGGCGGGCGATCAGGTCAGACATCGGTGTTCTCCTGGCTGGTGGTTGGAGCAGTTGTGGTGGAAGGGGTTGCGGCGGTGCGGGCGCGGAGCATGCCGACGACGACCAGGACGGCCGCGACGGCGGTGACCACCGCGCCCGCGATCGAGACGGCGTCCTCGAACGCGGCGGTCCGACCCGGCACCCAGGGGGTCGTGCCGAGGTCGCCCGGCACGACGGCGGCGAGGATCGTGCCCGTGGCGGCGATCCCGACCGCGGTGGCGATCTCACTCGCCGTGTCGACGAGTGCTGCCCCGATCGACGTCCGGTCGGCGGGCAGCCCGTGCAGGACGTTGTTGCCGGCCACGGCACCGACGACGCGCATGCCGGCCGCGACGAGCACGAGGGCGACGAGGACCCCGGGGTACCCGGACCGTGCGGTCAGGGCGAACACCGCGAGGCCGGCGACGACCGCGGCGGCGCTGATGCGTGCCGCCCGGTCGAGTCCGACGCGCTGGACGAAGGGGCCGACGAGGCGTCCGCTGGCGAGGAGGACGACCACCTGCGGCAGCGTCCCGACGGCGGCGAGCGCCGGGGGCCATCCCCAGGCGAACTGCAGCTGCAGGGTGACGAGGTACGACAGCGCGGCCATGGCGAGACCCGCCGCGGCCTTGTACGCCAGGCCACTCGCGACGAGCGGCCGAGCGATCAGGTGCAGGTCGAGCAGCGGGTGGTGTGCGGTGCGCTCCCGGACGACGAAGCCGACGGCCACGAGGGCGGTGACCGCTCCGGCGCCCCACCCGGCCCATCCGGCAGCGCCACTGATGACGAGCGTCGGGGTGACGAGGACGCCGACGATGCTCGCGGTGCCGAGGACCGCCCCGGCGACGTCGATCGGGTCGTGGTGCAGGTCGTCCGGGCGGTCCGCGGCGATGCCCGCCCGGATGCCGGCGAAGGCGACGACCGCGATCGGCACGTCCGCGACGAGCAGCACCTGCCACGGCGCCACGGCCAGGACGAACCCGCCGACGGTCGGCCCGACAGCGAGGCCGACCAGCCCGGCGGTGGAGATCACGGTGAGCGCCCGGACCCGCAGGTCCTGGCGTGCGAAGAGGCGGAACGCCAGTGCCATCGAGCCGGGGGTCGTCATCGCGGCTGCGACGCCCATCAGCGCACGGACGACGACGAGCTGCTCCACCGCGGAGACGAACACGGTCAGGAGGCTCGACACGGCCAGCAGCACCAGGCCGACGAGCATCGTGCGACGCCGGCCGACGCGGTCGGCGACCGCACCGAACAGCAGCATCAGGCCGCCGAAGGCCACCGAGTAGGCACCCGACACCCACTGCAGCGCGGTCGTCGAGGCCCGGAGGTCACGGGCGATGGTCGGCAGCGCGACGTTCAGGACCGAGTTGTCGAGCATCTCGAACAGGAAGACCGCGGACAGGCCGGCCAACGGCAGCCAGGCGTCGCGGAGACCAGCGGGTGGCGAGTCGGGTGTGGTCGGCGGGGAGGTTCGTACTGACACGGGCGCACTCCTTCGATGAAGAAGTGGCGGCTCCCGTGAGACGCGTACGCGGTTCCGTCTGCCGGAGCAGAACGGGTTCTTTCCCTCTGCGTCGAACTGTAACGCATCCGGACGCCTCGCGGCAGGGCGGGCGGGACGCCGCGTTCACTACGGTGTCGTCATGCCCCCTGCGACGTCGACGGACGGACTGACCACGCACGCCTCCGACCACGTCGTCATCGGCGGTGGCGTCCTGGGCGCCGCCACCGCCCGGGCCCTGGCCGCCCGCGGCGAGCGCGTCCTGCTGCTCGAGCAGCACGACCGGGGACACGTGCACGGGTCCTCGCACGGGGGCAGCCGGATCTTCCGTATGGGGTACCCCGACGCGGACTACGTCGACCTGACGCTGCGGGCCTGGGACGCCTGGGCCGCGCTCGAGTCCGCGTCCGGTCGGACCCTGCTCGACCACACGGGCGCCGTGGACCACGGTCGTCCCGAGGTCGTCGACGCCATCGCCGCCGCGCTCGACATCGCGGGCATCGCAGTCGAACGCCTGACCCCCGACGAGGCTGCGGCACGGTGGCCCGGGATCGCGTTCGAGGGGCACGTCCTGGCGCACGCCACCGCCGGCCGGATCCGCGCCGCCGACGCCCTCGAGGCGCTGCTCGACCTGGCAGCGGCGGACGGCGCCGACCTCCGCTTCGGTGTCCGTGTCACCGACGTGCAGGACGCCGGAGACACGGTGACCCTGACCCTCGCGGACGGCAGCACGGTCCGCACCCGAAGCGTCGTCGCGGCCGTCGGCGCCTGGGCGCCCACCCTGGTGGGTGCGTTGCTCGCCGGGCGTGGGGCGAGCCTCCCGGCCATCCGCGTCACCCAGGAGCAGCCCGCGCACTTCCCCAGCCACCTGCCGGACGAGGCGTGGCCGTCGTTCGTCCACCACCCGGCCGACGGCGGCGGCGTCTACGGGCTGCTGACCCCGGGCGAGGGCGTCAAGGTCGGCTTCCACGGCACCGGGCCCGTCGTCGACCCGGATCACCGCGACCGGAGCCCGGTGGCGGCCGAAGTGGAACGGCTGCAGGCGTACGTCGCACGGTTCGTGCCGGGGGTGGACGCGTCACGGCCGAGCCTCATCAGCTGCCTGTACGACAACTCCCCCACCGAGGACTTCGTGCTCGACCGGCGCGGGCCCGTCACCGTCGCGACCGGCTCGTCCGGGCACGGGTTCAAGTTCGCCCCGCTGGTCGGCGAGATGCTCGCGGACCTGGCGACGGGCGGGGAACCGTACCCCCGCTTCGCACTCTGACCCGGTGCGGGTCCGCTCGGGGTCAGACCTGCTCGGAGCCGGCACGCTCGGGGTCCGGCGCCGCGTCCTGTCGTCGGTCCTGCACGAGCTCCTTCGTGCGGAAGAGCCGCAGCGCCGTCACCAGGACCAGGCCGCCGAGGACGTTGAACAGCAGCGTGTAGCCGAACCAGCCCAACCACTGCCCGTACGTGATCTGCTCGCCGGACTGGATCGCGCCGAAGACGAGCAGCGAGTCGAGGATCGAGTGGAAGAGCTGCAGACCGGCCAGCAGGAACCCACCCGCGACCGCGGCGACGAGCTTCGCCGGATCAGAGTCGGTGCCCTGCTGCATCCGGCCCATCAGCGTGATCGTGCTGCCACCGAGCACGGCGAGCACGATGCTCTGCAGGCCGAACGGTGCGTCGATGAAGTGGTGT
The DNA here is from genome assembly GCF_003234145.1 of Curtobacterium sp. MCPF17_011. Lineage (NCBI taxonomy): Bacteria > Bacillati > Actinomycetota > Actinomycetes > Micrococcales > Microbacteriaceae > Curtobacterium > Curtobacterium sp. MCPF17_011. The sequence goes on along the minus strand of NZ_QKSK01000006.1, from coordinate 259,211 downwards.
GCGGACTCGGCGAGGGTCGCGTGCCACTCCGGGAAGGCCTGCACGAGGAGCCACATGAACACCCACCCGCCGACGAGGTTGGCGACGAGTGTCCCGCCCCAGAGCTTCAGCAGCTGCAGGGGTGTGCCTTCCTTGGCCACCACCGCCGCCACCGGCATGAGGAAGTTCTCGGTGAAGAGCTCGCTGTGCGCCAGGTGCAGTGCGATGAAGCCGATGCCGAAAGCCAGTCCCGCCAGCAGGTGACTGTCCGTCTCGGTGAGGACCGCGAGGAACGCCATCACGCCGAGCCCCACCTCCAGTCCGCCGAAGAACCCGGTCACCAGCACGACCCGGGTGGTGCGGTGGAGCCGTTCCGCGCCCTCCTCGACGGTGGCGTCGAAGGACTCCACCAGTTCGTCCTCGGCAGGGGCGTCGGTGGAGCCGATCTCGCGTCGGCGGTCGTCGGTCATGGCGGGGACGCTACACAGCCGGGGTCACCTCGGTGCCGGACTGTCGGAGCACTGTCCCGGTCACGCGCCGCCGGTAGCGTGATGGGATGCGCGTCGTCATCGCACCGGACTCGTTCAAGGGCACGGCCACCGCGTCCGGGATCAGCGCGGCCATCGCGGACGGTTGGCACCGTGGACGTCCGGACGACGAACTCGTCCTCGTCCCGATGGCCGACGGTGGCGAGGGCACACTCGACGCCTTCGCCGCCGCGGTCCCCGGCAGCGTCCGCGTCCCGGTGACCGTCACCGGTCCGGACGACCGACCGGTACGCACGGCGTGGCTGCGCCTGCCTGACGGTCGCGCGGTGGTCGAACTCGCCGGAACGAGTGGACTCCCGCTCCTGTCCGAGCCACGACCGGACAGCGCACACACGACGGGGTTCGGGCAGGCGGTCGCCGCGGCCCTCGACGCCGGGGTGACCGGACTCCTGCTCGGCATCGGCGGCAGCGGGTCCACGGACGGCGGCGTCGGTGCGCTCCAGGCCCTGGGACTCGGGGTCACGGCGCCGATGGGCGTGACCGGCGGGGCGCTGCTCGACCACGTGCCTCCCGTCGACGTGACCGGGCTGCGACCGCTCCCGCCGCTCGGGGTGGTCGTGCTGAGCGACGTGACGTCACCGCTGCTCGGTGAGGACGGCGCCGCGGCGGTGTTCGGACCGCAGAAGGGCGTGACGCCGGAGCGGATCGCCGTGCACGAGGCGCGGCTCGAGCGTTGGGCGGGCTGCTTCCCGGACATCGACCCGATGACGCCCGGAGCCGGGGCGGCCGGCGGCGCGGGGTTCGGGCTGCTCACCTGGGGCGCGACGATCGGCAGCGGGGCGGCGACGGTGGCAGAGGTCGTCGGTCTCGCCGGAGCCGTGGCCGGGGCGGACCTGGTCGTGACGGGTGAGGGGCGCTTCGACGGGCAGAGCGGTGTCGGCAAGGCGCCCGGGGTCGTCCTGGCCCTCGCCGCAGGACTCGGGAAGCCGGTGATGCTCGTCGCCGGCGAGGTCGCGGCACCCGTCGACGCCTTCGCGGGTGCGGCCTCGCTCACGGTCATCGCGACGCAGACGACCGGCGAACCGGGCGACGCCCGACGGGACCCGCTCCGGTTCGCCGCCGTCGCGGGAGCCCGGTTGGCGTCCCGCTCCTGACGTGCGGCTGGACGCGCTGTGGTCGCACCTGTCGGACGCTGGGGAGCGGTTCAGGGCAACCACGGTAGCCAAGGCACCATGAAACGACGCGTCCCCGCAGCCGTCGCCGTCGTGACCGCCGGGTTGCTCACCCTGTCGGCGTGCAGTGCGGGTGGGAGCACGCGCGTGTCGGCGGCGGACGCCGCAGCGGACTTCACGTCCGCGCTCGCGGACCACCGGGGTGACCGGGCGTGCCGACTCCTCGTCCCCGACGCACGGGACGCGGTCGAGAGCGAGACGCACCGGGACTGCGCGGGCGGGGTGCTGGAACTCGACCTGCCGACCCGGGGCGCGGCGCACACCGAGGTGGTCACGCAGACCGAGGTCTCCGGACGCGCGGCGATCGTCCGTGGCGACGGGGACGGCTCCGCGCTGTTCCTGGCACGCTCCGGGTCCTCCTGGCTCGTCCGCGCCGCCGGGTGCACGGCGGTCGCCGACGCGCCCTTCGACTGCGTCCTGGACGGGAGCTGACGTGCGCGGGGTCTTCATCGGGTACCTGGTGCTCATCGTCGCCGGGCTCGCGTACTTCTTCGTCATCGCGGCGCTCGGACGGTGACCGGCGTGCGACGGTTCCTCCGGGAGAACTCCCTGGGCCTGTTCTTCGGGGGGATCTTCCTCGCGGCGTTGGTCGGGCAGTCGTTCGCGGGGTGGGCGGTGTTCAACGACACGCAGACCGCGGACGGGCTCGTCCCGATCGGGTACCTCGAGTACGTGACCTCGTCGAGCTTCGCCGCTGACGTCGCCGAGAACTGGCAGTCGGAGTACCTGCAGTTCGTGCTCTACATCTGGGCGACGGTCTGGTTCGTCCAGCGCGGTTCCCCCGAGTCGAAGGAGCTGCAGCAGGTCGGTCCGGAGTCCGACGAGGACCAGGAGGTCGGCCGGTCCGCCGGTCCCTGGTCGCCGCGGTGGGCCGGTGCTGGAGGGTTCCGGCAGGTGGTGTTCTCGCACTCCCTGCTGGTGGTGATGGGCGGCATCTTCCTGCTGTCCTGGGCAGCGCAGTCCGCGGCTGGCGTCGTGGCGTTCGACGAGCAACGCCTGCTCGACCTGGAGGCGCCGGTCACCTGGGCCCGGTACGTCCTCAGCTCGGACTTCTGGAACCGGACGTTGCAGAACTGGCAGTCCGAGTTCCTGGCGGTCGGCAGCATGGCCGTCCTGGGGGTGTACCTCCGCCAGCGCGGGTCTCCGGAGTCGAAGCCGGTCGGTGCCGCGGACGACGACACGGGGGCCGAGGGCTGACGCGACGTCCGGACGGACGGACGGGAGGCCCGGTGCCAGTTGGCACCGGGCCTCCCGTCGGTCCGGTGGACCGCTAGCCGAGGCTGCTCCGACGGCGGCGCACCACCGCCACGGCCGCGGTGATCGCTGCACCGAGGGCGATCAGCGCACCGGCGACGAGGCCCCAGCGCACCGGGTCCACGTCGGAACCCGTCCAGGCCAGACCGTCCCAGTTGCCGGGCTCCGCCGGCGCGCGTCCGGCGTCGGCAGCCGGTCGGGCGAGGACGCGGAAGGGGGCGCTCACCGTGACGTCGGACGTCGCGCCGATGGCCTCCACCCGGTGGGTGCCCGGTCGCGCTGCGGACGGCACCGTGAAGGTCCCGCTGAGCACACCGTCGGCGTTCGCGGTCGCGGTCCCCAGGCCGATCGGGGCGCTGTGCAGGGTCAGGGCGACCCGCTCGTTCGGCGCGAACCCGCTGCCCGAGTAGCCGACCACGGTGCCCTCGGTGCCGGCGTCGGCGAGGAGCCGGAACGCCGGTGCCCACGACCCGTGGCCGCCGCCGTTCCCGCCGCCGTTCCCGCCGCCGTTTCCGCCACCGTTCCCGCCACCGTTGCCGTTGCCGTTGCCGTTGCCGGGGACGACCACCTGGAACGTCGCACTGGCCGGGGTCTCCGACCGGTCACCGAGGGCCGACACCGTGTGGGTGCCCGTCGTCGTCGGCGCGGTCACGTCGAAGGCGAGGGCCCCCGCCGCGTCCGCCGTCACCGTCAACGGCACGGCAGTGCCGTCCACGCTGACCGCGACCTGCTCGCCGGGCTCGAACCCGGTCCCGGAGACGTGCACCGAGCCTCCCGGCCGGAAGCCCGCACCCGCTGAGGTGCTGAGCGCCGTGTGCCAGACCGGTGCCGCGGCGATCGTGACCGGCGTCCGCACAGCCGCGCTGCCGGTCCCGTCATCCACGGTGACCACCGCGGTACGGGCACCGGCGTCGACGTAGGTGTGCTTCCCGGTGACGGTCGCGGTGCCGTCGGTCACCGTCACCGTCGCGTCCTCGAGCGGCGTGCCGTCGCCCCAGTTCACGGTCGCGGTGGTCCCGGTGCCGACGTGGCCACCGGTGGCGGTCGCGAGGGTGCCCGCGACCTCCTTCCCGGCGGTGCCGGTCAGGGTCGCACCGGCGGTCGCCGCGAGCGGCGTCGTGGCGACACGGGTGCCGTTCGTCGCGATCGCGAACACGTGGATGCGTCCGGCGCCGGACGGCGTCCCCTCTTGCTTCGGGAGGGTGAGCGACACCGCCTGCTTGCCGGCCGGGACCGCGAAGACCGCCGTCGCGAAGACGCCCGCCTTCAGGGTGTCCCTGCCGTTGACGCCGATCGTGCGGTGGTCGCTCGTCGCGACGAGCGTGTTCCCGAACTTCGGTGCGCCGACCGAACCTGCCCAGTCGCCGAAGACGATCGGGAAGGCGTCGGTGGACCCGTCGGCGTAGGTGATCGTGCCGACGGTCTGCTGATCGTGCTCGTTGGCGGTGCCGATCACGGAGAGCTCCGTGATGCCGTTCCCGGTCGGGACCGGGATGGTCTGCCCATCGCCGGTCGCGTTGTCCGGCTCACCGGGTGCGACGGCCGGCAGGTCGAACGTCAGGTCGGTGCCCGTCACGGCGTTGGCCTGGCCCTGCACGAACCCGTCCGCGGCGAGCGACGACCGCGAGAACCCGCGGCCCCCGAAGTCGCAGTTCGCGGCCTGGCCCGGGTCACCGAGGCAGACGTTGTCGAATGCGCCCTGGAGGCTCGGTGCGGTCCGCGCGACCGTCACCGGGACGTCGGTGCTCGCCTGCTCCGTGCCGGACTGCACGACGACGTGCACCGTGTGCGCGCCGACCGTGTCGAACACGTGCTCACCCGGGACCTCCCAGGCGCCGAGCGCCGACTTCGTCGGCGTCACCGTCTGCGGGCCCTTGCCGTCCTGCCAGTCGACGGTCACCGTGTAGTCGGACGCCTTCGTGCCCGGACCGGTGATCGCGGCGAGGTCCGCGGAGAAGGTCTGACCGACCTCCGCCGTGAGCCCCGGGGTGGGGTTGACCGCGAAGGCACCGGTGGTCGCCGAGCTGTCCGCGAGCAGTTCGAACTCGCCGATGCTCGGGGCCTTGCCGGTGTCCGTGCCGGTGACCGACAGGCGGTACCAGCTGAGGGCTGCGGGGTGGGCGACCGTGAACGGCCGGGTCTGCAGCGGTGCCGAGAAGCCCGCCTTCGCGACCGTCGACAGCGGCACCCACGTGGTGCCGTCGCTGGAGCCCTCGAGCTTCCACGACGTGGGCTGGGTGCCCTTCGCCGCGGTGGTCAGCGTGTACTGGTCGACGGTGACGGGGCCCTGCGCCGACTTCCAGGTGATCGCCGGAGTGGCGGTCTGGAAGGTCGTCGCGGTCATGGACTCGTCGTCGGTCAGTGCGCCGAGTGCGGTGTCGTCGTCACTCGTCGTGGCGCCGAACCCGGGGGTCGTGGCGTCGACGAGCGGCTTCGGTGCCACGGCCGGGGTGTCCAGGCCCTCGGCGCCCTGCGTCTTGCCGGCGCCCCAGTTCGACGCGGTCGACCCCATGGTGAAGTCGAGCGTGCCGCCCTTCGCGACGTCGGCCTGCGAGATGACCGCTCGGTCGAGGGCCTTCCCGTTGAACGAGGCCGACTGCACGTACACGTTCTGCGCGCTGTTGCCCGTCGCGTTCACGTGCAGGTCGCCGCCGTCCAGGTGCACGGTGGCCTTCGAGAAGAGCGGGGAGCCGATCGTGTACTGCCCGGAGCCCTGTGCCAACGGGTAGAGGCCGAGGGCGGAGAACACGAACCACGACGACATCTCGCCGTTGTCCTCGTCACCGGTGTAGCCCTGCCCGATGTCGCTGCCGACGAACAGGCGTCGCATGCTCTCCCGGACGACCTGCTGCGTGAGCGACGGGTCGCCGGCGGCGGCGGCGATGTACGGGATGTGGTGCGAGACCTGGTTGCTCATGCCGAGCTGGCCCATGCGGACCGAGCGTGCCTCGAGCATCTCGTGGATCTGGCCGCCGTAGGAGCCCACGTTCTCGGCGGTCTCCGGGGTGGCGTAGAACTCCTTGAGCTTCGCGATGAGCTGGTCGTCGCCGCCGTAGAGCCCGGCGAGGCCCTGCACGTCGAACGGGGCGTGGAACGCGAAGTTCCAGCCGTCGGTCTCGGTGAAGGCACCGCCCCACTCGGCGGGGTCGAACTCGTCGGCTGCGACCTGGAACGAACCGTCGGCGTCGCGGCCCTGGAAGAACCCGGCGTCCTGGTCGAACAGGTTGACGTAGTCCTTCGCCCGGTCGTTCAGGTAGGCGGCATCGGTCGTCAGCTCGTCGACGCGGTCGGCCGGGGTGGCCGGGTCCTTCGCCAGTGCCTCGGCCATCTCGGCCAGGCCGTGGTCGTTGATGGTGCCCTCGAGACCCCAGGAGACGCTCTCACCGAGCGAGTCCGGGACGTAGCCGAGGAAGGCGGACTGGTCGAGCGCCTTCCGGCCGGCGCCCGAGACGTCGGTGGAGACGGTCGTGGCGTTCTGGAAGCCGGCGTCGAAGGCCTCGAGCGCGGTCTTCGTGTCCACGGCACCGTCGAGGTACGCGGTCGCGAAGGCCACGTCGGAGCTGGTGCCCGTCATGAGGTCTGCGTAGCCGGGCGACGACCAGCGCGGCGTCCATCCACCGTCGCGGTACTGCTGCACGAACCCGTCGACGAGCTCCTGCGCGACGTGCGGGTACAGCATCGAGTACAGCGGCCACACCGTGCGGTAGGTGTCCCAGAACCCGTTGTTGACGTACACCTTGCCGGCCTTCACGACGGCGTTCGTCGTGGTGGCGGTCGCCGAGCCCTTCGGGGCGATGTTCGGGCTGGCGTGTTCCCAGACGGGGGCACCGGCAGTGCCGGTGTTCTCGTGCTGCGAGTTCGGGTAGAGGTTCATCCGGTAGAGCGAGCCGTAGAGCGCCTGCAGCTGCGAGTCGCTCGCCGCGGACTGCGGCACGGTGACGACACCGAGTCGGTCGTTCCACGCAGACGCAGCGGCCTGCTGGACCTGGCCGAACGACTTGCCGGTCAGCTCGAGGTCGGCGTTGTGCCGGGCCTGGGCGAGCGAGATGAACGAGGTGGTGAGCCGGAGTTCGACGACGTGGTCGCCGGTCAGGCCGGAGAACGACGCGTACCGGGCGCTCGAACGGTTGCCCGCTGCCGTGCCGGTGCTGGACGGGTCGTGGTCGAACGTGCCGGCGAAGAACATCCGGGTGGCGCCGACGGACAGGCCGGAGCCGCCCTGGGTCCAGCCACTGACCGTCCCGTCCGGGTTCATCGTGATCGAGGTCTGCTCGTCCGAGCCGACGTTGTCGAACACGACGCTGCCGCTCGACGCCGGGAAGGCGAAGCGGAGGACGGCGCCGTGGTCGGACGGCGTGACCTCGGCCACCACACCGGACTTCGTCTTCACGGAGTACAGGTCCGGGCGGGCGACCTCGTCGTTGTGGTCGAACGCGAGCGCACGGGCACCGAGCGAGGCGTCCGGGTTCGTGCCCGAGGTCGACGGCATGATCGCGAGCTGGTTGCGGTCACCCATCCACGGGCTCGGCTCGTGCGAGATGCCGATGCCCTGCAGACGCGGCAGGTTGCCCGAGTCGTTGTCGGACTGCCACGAGTACTCCCACGACTGGCTCGACGCGTCGGTCATCGGGGTCCAGAAGTTGAACCCGTTCGGGACGGCCGCCGCCGGGATGTTGTTGCCGCGTGAGAAACCGCCGGACGAGTTCGTGCCGCGGCGGGTGTCGACGTAGTTCGTCAGGCTCGCACCGTCGATGCGCTCGGCCTGCGGGTCGATCCGGATGTCGTCGACCCACCCCTGGAACTTCGTCGCGGCGCTGGTGCCCGCGGCGTCGTCGTCGTAGGTGAAGAGGACCTTCGTCACGGTCTTGCCGGCGAGGGCGCCGAGCGGGACCCGGATCGAGTTCCACTGGTCGACGAAGAAGACCTTGCCGTGGCCGAGCGCCTTCGCCGAGACGCGGTTGCCGTTCTCGTCCACGACCTGCGGGGAAGCGGAGACGAGCGAGCCGTCGGAGAGCTGCAGGTCGACCGCGGCGTAGGTCGCCGGGTAGGTCGTGTCCCCGCCGAGCTCCGGGAAGAGCTTGTAGCTGAGCTCGCTGTCCGTCGTGATCGGCAACGAGACGTCGTCGTAGAGGACGTTCGTCGCGCTCGCCTCGCCGGTACCGACGTGGGCACCCGAGTAGCGGAGCGCCTTGGTGCCGCTGAAGCCCACGGTGGAGCGGATGTTGAGCCCGGATACGGGGCCGTTCCCGACCTGCGTGACCATCGGGCTGGGCGGCGGCGGGGTGGTGGACCCGTCGGAGATGCTCCAGTCGGCGAGCTGCGTGATGCCCTCACCGCTGTTCTCGGTGATGCGCAGGCGGTACTGGGCGTACGAGCCGGGCGTCGCCGCGGTGTAGTCGTTCGTCTTCCCGCGGCCACTGAAGGACTGCGCCGACTGTGTGTCGACGGTCGTCCACGTGCTGCCGTCGGTCGAGCCCTCCAGGGTCCACGCCTTCGGGTCGCGACCGGGTGCGTCGTTGGCGCTCGTGAGCGAGTACTTCCGGAGCGTCTCGGCCTGGTCGAGCCGGTAGGTGATGACGCCGGTGTTCTTGAACGAGAGCCACTTCGACCCGGGGTTCCCGTCGGCCAGGCTCGCGGCGACCTCGTTCGGCGGGTTCTCCGCGTCGGCCGTCACCGCCGTGACGTGGCCGAGGAGGCTGCCGACGGGCAGCGTCGACCCGGTGACCGTCGTCGACGGGGTGAGCGGGGTGTTCGCGAGGGGCTGCGTCTCACCGCTCTCGAACGAGGTGGTGAAGGGGCCCGACGCCGCGTGCGCCGGGACCGCTCCGAGGAGTGCGCCGGTCGAGGCGATCGCCGCGCCGAGGACGATCGCGGTGACGCGGGTCCCGAGCCCGCCGATTGTTCCGCGGATCTGCTGCATGGTCCGGCCGCGCCGGGAACCGTATGACGACATCGTCACCTTTCGGGGTTGGGGAGAGGTGACGCCGCGTCGACCATGACAGCGTTGTCACACTGGGCGTTTCTATCCGTTCGGTGTGAGTCGTGTCAAGGACCACTCATGAAAGCGGACAACCGTACGATGACCGGGTGAGCACCGAGCGACCGACGCTGCGCGCCGTGGCCGAGCGGTCCGGCGTCAGCATGAAGACGGTCTCGCGGGTGGTGAACGGCGAGCGCTACGTCGCTGCGGACACCGCCGAGCGGGTGCTCGCGGCCGCCGCCGAACTGGGCTTCCGCCCGAACACCCTGGCGCGCGAGCTGCGTGCGGGTGGACGCTCGGCGACGGTCGGACTCGTCACCGGAGACGTGGCGAACCCGTTCTACTCGAGGATCGCCCGCGGAGCCGAGCACGCACTCCGGGCGCCCGGACTCAGCCTGCTGTCCGCGTCGACCGACGAGGACGCCGACCGGGAACGGACACTGGTGGCACAACTCGTCGAACGGCGGGTCGGGGGTCTGCTCGTGGTCTCCGCCGACGACGACCACTCCCTGCTCGCGCGCGAACGGGCGCTCGGGACGCCGGTCGTGTTCCTCGACCGGTCCCCCACGGACGTCGACGTCGACTCGGTGGTCCTCGACAACGCCGGCGGCGTGCGATCCGCCGTCGAACACCTGCTCGAACGCGGCCACCGGCGGATCGGTCTCATCGGTGACCTCAGCCGACTCTCGACCCATCGCGCGCGGGTCGAGGCGTTCGGTGAGGCGATGCGCGACGCCGGGGTCGACGACTGGGAACGCTGGGTCCGCAGCGACTCCCACGACCTCGACGAGGCGTCCCGGTCCGCGGTGAGCCTCGTCGAGAGCCCTGAACCCCCGACCGCCGTCGTGACGACGAACAACCGCATCACGACCGGAGCCCTGCGGGCGTACGCCGACCGCCCGGACCGGCCGGCCCTGGTCGGGTTCGACGACTTCGAGCTCGCCGACGTGCTCGGCATCAGTGTCATCGCGCACGAACCGGAGGCGATGGGTCGTGTCGGGGCCGGAGAGCTCCTCGCCCGCATCGCCGGGGACGACGGTCCCCCACGGCACCACGTCCTCCCGGTCCGGCTCGTCGTCCGGGCGTCGAGCAGCACGCCACGCTGACCGCACCCCGTGCGAGCACCGGCGCGGCAGCACGCCACGCCTGCCCGGGCAACCCGAAGGGTGTCCCAGCCGTACCTGTCACCTGTCGCACAACCGGAGCAGGATCGACGGTGGGCCGCACCCGGCCCGCAACCCACCCCACGAGGAGACCCTTGCGCACCGTCAACGCGTACGCGGCACCGTCCGCGACCGAACCGCTCGTCAAGACCACCATCGAGCGCCGCGACCTCCTGCCCGGCGACGTCATGATCGACATCGCCTACGCCGGCATCTGCCACTCCGACATCCACACCGTCCGCGGCGAGTGGGGCCCCATCCAGTACCCGCAGGTCGTCGGCCACGAGATCGTCGGTCACGTCACCGAGGTCGGTTCGGACGTCACGAAGTACGCCGTCGGCGACCTGGTCGGCGTCGGCTGCATGGTCAACTCCTGCGGCGAGTGCGAGCAGTGCCTCGTCGGCCAGGAGCAGTACTGCTTGAAGGGCAACACCGGGACCTACGCATCCGTCGACCGCGCCGACGGCACGATCACCCAGGGCGGCTACTCCCAGGCCGTCGTCGTCGACCAGGACTTCGTCCTCCGCGTCCCGGAGTCGCTCGACATCGAGAAGGTCGCCCCGCTGCTCTGCGCCGGCATCACGCTGTACTCGCCGCTGCACCACTGGAACGCCGGCCCCGGCATGCAGGTCGCGATCGTCGGCCTCGGCGGCCTCGGTCACATGGGCGTCAAGATCGCCGCGGCGCTCGGCGCCGAGGTCACCGTCCTGTCGCAGACCACCTCGAAGCAGGCGGACTCGCTGAAGTTCGGTGCGAAGGCCCACTACGCGACGAAGGACCCGGAGACGTTCGAGAAGCTCAAGGGGTCGTTCGACCTCATCATCAACACCGTCTCGGCGACGATCGACATGGGCGCGCACCTCAGCCTGCTCAAGGTCGACGGCACGATGGTGAACGTGGGCGCCCCGTCCGAGCCGCTCCAGGTCCCCGCATTCGCGCTCCTGCCGGGCCGCCGCAGCTGGGCGGGCTCGTCCATCGGTGGCATCCGCGAGACCCAGGAGATGCTCGACTTCTGCGCCGAGCACGGCATCCTGCCGGAGACCGAGCTCATCAGCGCCGACCAGGTCAACGAGGCCTACGAGCGCGTCCTCTCCTCGGACGTCCGCTACCGCTTCGTCATCGACGCCGCGACGCTCGCGTAACGACCCGCGCCGTCGTCGTCCCGCACGTCGACGGCCGGTCCGCACCGGAACGGGAGGCCCGTCACCAGCTGGTGACGGGCCTCCCGTTCCGTCGTCCACCCGGCTCCACCTCGCCGTCCGCCGATCCGGCCGCGAACCTGACCGCGACCTCGACATCCGCGTGCCATGGTCCGCGGAGCGCCGTCCCGCGACCACACCGCGCCGGACGGCTCGCGCCCGACCGCCGACCGGAGGATGGTGGGGACATGACCAATCCGGAGACCTCGGCGCCCACCGGTGCCATCGTCGCCGTGTCGGGCAACGACACCGGTGGCGCCATCCAGGACCTCGCCGGCATGTACGCCGGCCGGTCCTGGTACTCATCTCCCGTCGACCGCGACTACTGGTACAAGTACGTCGGCGTCGGTGACGACCGGATGAGCATCCGCCGGTCCCAGATGCACGGGTACCTGCGCGGCGACGTCGCCGTCGAGGGCGAGGTCGTCGTCCAGTGGATCGACGCCGGCCGGGCGCGCGTGGACGTCGGCCGCGACGAGGTCAGGATGGAGCCCGGCGTCCCCGCGTTGTTCCCGATCGAACGCCGGTTCGAGATGGAGTACGAGGACTGGGACCAGCGACTGGTCCACCTCGACCGCGACCTGGTGCTCGACGTGGCCGCCGAGCGGTACCTGGTCGACGGCACGCTCGACTTCGACCGCTCCACCCCACCCACCGGTGCCGCCGTCGAGGCTTGGCGCCGCTCGGTCGCCGGCGCCGTCCGGGCACTCCGCACCGAGGGCTCCTCGTCGCTGGCATGGCACGAGGCGCAGCGCGAGGTCGTCCGGTCCCTGTTCGGCCTGTACCAGTTCCACGGCGAAGCCCAACCGGACGGCTACGGCGAGCGCCGCAACGCCCGGCTCCGGGCTGCGGTGGAGTTCCTGCACGAGCACGCCGGGGAACCGCTGAGCGTGTCGGACATCGCCCGTGCCGCCGACCTCAGTGTCCGTGCCCTGCAGGAGTCGTTCCAGCGGACGCTCGACCGCACGCCGATGAACTACCTCCGCGAGGTCCGGCTGCGCCAGGTCCACGACGACCTGGTGGCCGCCGAGCCGGGAACTGCGTCGGTGGCGGACATCGCCTCACGCTGGGGCTTCACGCACATGGGACGGTTCTCGGGCGAGTACCTGCGGCGATTCGGCGAGTACCCGCGGCAGACGCTGCGGAAGTGAGAGACCACGCGTTCGGGTCCCGGGTCGGCCCGGGTCCGGCGTTCAGCCGACCTCGTCGCCCGTCGGCAGCGCGGTGCACCAGTCGATCGCGGTGCCGGCCAGGGAAGCCTGGAGTGCACCCGACGTGGTGTCCACGACGCTGACCAGCGCGCCGTCGGCGGAACGCGTCGCCACCGCGGCGAACTGGCCGTTCGGTGACGGACAGACCGCGGTGACGCTCGCGTCGTCGGGGATGGTCACCGCCAGCCGGGAGGCCCGTGCCCCGTCCACCCGCACGATGCGGGCCGCCAGGGTGCCGTCGTCGCGGGTCGAGCCGACGAGCCGCAGGTACCGCCCCTCGGCGAGCGGGGCGATGCGTCCGAGGTAGGGCTGATCGGTGCTCGCCGTCGGGGTGGGCAGCGGGGTCCGGTCGCCGTCCGTGAGGTCGAGCTGCACGATCCCGGTGCCGGTCTCGACGACGGCGGTCGTGCCGGAGCCGACGAAGCCGTGCAGGTACGTCGCGGAGCCCAGTCGGACGGCTTCGTTGCGGCCGCCCATGTCGACGAGCACCAGGTCGTCGGCGCCCGTCCGGACGAGGGCGCTCTCGGTGCGCGGCACGTAGGCCCACTGGGCGACCGAGAGCGGTGTCGCCCCGACCGCCGGTCGGCCGTCCGGCCCGACCGGCTCCGGTTGGTGCGTGCCCGTCAGGTCGACGTCGTACAGGCCGACGTCCTCGGACCGACCGGAGGACGTGTCCGCGTAGACGAACCCGAACGAGGCGCCGTCGTCGGCTGCGTGCAGGGCCTTCGCCGTCCCGACCGGGCTCGGCATCGACAGCCGTTCGACGGGGACCGCGGGGTCCTGGACGCCACCGGCGAGCGGCACGATGTCGATCGCCGAGTGGCCCGACGTGTCGTTCCGGAGCACGACCAGGGACCGGGCGAGGACCGCGTACTCCGCGATCCCCGACGCGCGGTACACGGTGCGGGTGCCGGCGGCGCCGAGGTCCCGGCGGATGATCCGGTCCGGGTCGCCGTTCCCGCCGGGCAGCACGGCGAGGACGTCGGTGCTGCCGGTGCGGATCGTGGTGCGGAGCTCCGAGGCGGCCGCCTGCCCCGGGGCGCGGACGCCGCGGACCGTCAGCGTGTAGTCGCGGTCGTACCCGAGCGGGCCGGCGAACTCCACGGCGACCGTGTTGCCGCTCGAGGTGACCGAGAACGGTGCCGCGGGACTGACGCGGACCGCCGACGCCGGGACCCGCTGCACGGCCTGGTTCGCGGTGAGGATCACGCGCTGGGCGGGCCGGGTGACCAGGTCGCCGGCGTCGTACGACACCGACCGCAGCCGGGGGCCCTGCTGCGAACCGACCACGGCGGCGAGCGCGGCGACGACGGCCAGGACGACCACCACGGCCAGGAACCGACGGCGGAAGCGGTGGGTGACCGGACGTCGCGGGCGGACGGCACGCGGCTCGGCGTCAGTACTCATACGGGTCCGAGGGCTGGCCGACACGGGTGACCGTCGCGGCGCGGATGACGAGCCGGGCGTCCGAGGACGTGTCCGGGTTCGCGGCGAGGGCGCCCTCGACCCGGACCCACTGGTTCTCCGGCGGTGGTGCGCCGTCGGTCGTGACGCCGATACCGACGGGCTGGGCGTCGACCGCGCAGCAGCTGACGACGAACCGGGTCAGCGTGAACGTGCCGTCCGAGCCGGGCACGACGAAGCCGGTGAGGGTGAGTTCGCGGCCGACGAGCGCCGTCGTGTCGGTGCTCTGCCGGATGAGCGCTGCCCAGTCCTTCACGCCGTAGCCCGAGGTGTCGACCGACTCGCTGCCGAGGAGCGACACCGGCGCCCCGGCACCCGTCGCGTCGGACAGCGAGGCCGACCCCACGCTCCGCTGCTGCGCGGTCCGCGCGGAGAGGGTCGTCGGAGGCAGGACGAGCATCGCGACGACGGTGCCGATCGTGACGAGCGCCGCGACCGAGCCGAGGACGACGTGCAGGAGGCGACCACCGCCTCCCGGCCGGGGTTCCGGGTCCCCGTCGTGGGCGTGGCCGCCGTGGCGGGCGACCACGACGAGGCCGGCGACCGATGCGGGCACCGCGACGGCCGCGAGCACCAGCGTGAAGACGGCGTACCGGGGGTTGATGTAGAGGTCGAGGTGGTCGGCGAGCCCCAGCCAGAGCGTGCCGAGGGCGACGGCCAGGACGGACCCGAGGCCGAGCAGTGCCCGCCGCGTCGCGGTGCGGTCCGCGTGACTGGCGGCGGCACCGTGCTCGTGCCCGGCCGGGCTGCGGTCAGACGAGGACATTCATCACCAACCCGACGGTCGCGGCGAACAGGACGCAGACGACGGCGAGCAGCACCAGGAAGCGCGCGCGGAACGTCGTGCGGAGCAGGGCGATCATCTTCACGTCGATGATCGGCCCGATGATCAGGAAGGCGGTGATCGACCCGGGCAGGAACGTCGACGCGAAGGACAGCGCGAAGAAGGCGTCGACGTTCGAGCACAGCGACACCGTCATCGCCAGGAGCATCATCGCGAGCACCGACAGCACCGGGTTCGACCCGACCGCGACCAGGGCGCTCCGCGGCACCGCGACCTGGATCGCCGCGGCCAGCCCGGCGCCGACGAACAGGGCCGGCATCATCGTCGCGGTCTCGCCCCCGAAGTGCGACGCGCTCTCACGCCACCGGTCGCGGACCGGCGGGGCGCCGACGGCCGCGCGGCAGCGGGCCTCGAAGGCGGGCAGGAGCAGGTCCGCCGGGCGGCGGTGCGCGGCGACGATCCACCCGACCAGGTTCGCGACGACGAACCCGCCGACGATCCGCGCGGGCAGGATCCACCCCGACCAGCCGAACGCCTGGGCGGTGCTGATGATGACGAGCGGGTTGAGGATCGGTGCGGCGACGAGGAACGTGACCGCCTCGGCCGGGGTGAACCCGCGGAGCATGAGCCCGCGGGCCAGCGGGACGTTGCCGCACTCGCAGACCGGGAACAGCATGCCGATCAGCGAGATGACCGCACGCCGGGGCATCGGCCGCGTCGGCAGGATCCGTTCGAGGACCCCGTGCGGGACCCAGACCTCGACGACGATCGACAGCACGATGCCCAGGACCACGAACGGCAGCGACTCGACCACGACGCTGATCGCGAGCGTCAGGAAGTCCTGCACCACGTCGGGCAGGCCGGCCGTCCCGACGGCCGGCGAGAGCACGCGGACGGCGAGGAGCGCCACGACGGCGGCGAGGACCAGACCGGGGCCGGTCAGGCTGCGCGGGCGCGTCGTGACGGGGCGCGCGGAGGTGCTCGTCACCCGGACAGGATACGGGGCGTCGGCGTCGCCGACCTGGAGGCTCGTCCTGCCCCCGGCGGGTCGGCGCCGGTCCGGCAGGGCGGGGCCGGTCCGGCAGGCCGGGGCCGGTCCTCCGCTGATCAGCCCTCCCGGTCAGGGACTCCGCCGGTCAGGCCTCCCCCGGTCCGGCTTCCCCCGGTCAGACCCGGGCGACTCCGTCGACGTGTCGGTCGAGGACGTCGATCGCCCAGTCACCGGATTCGTCCGGCGCGAGCCGGGCGACGTGCATCGCGAGGCCGTCGAGCAGCGCGTGCAGTCGGCAGGCCTCGTACTCGCGGTCGGCTTCGCGCACCCCGAGTACGCCGAGGACGCGTTCGCACCACTCGCGCATCTCGACGACGACGCGGTCGAGCGTCGGCCGGAGCTCGGCGTCCGTCAGCGCCGCGTTCCCGAGGGCCAGGTACACGTCGAGCTCGATCACGCGCTCGACGTCGAGGGGCAACAGCTCGACGAGGACGGCCCGCACCCACTCGCGGGGCGGCAGGTCCGTGGGGATCGCCTCGATGCGCTCCCTGGTCCGGTCGAACACCGAGGCGATCGCGTGCTCCCGGACGCTCGCCTGGGTCGGGAACGCGTAGCGGACGGTGCTCGGGGGCAGTCCGGCCTCGGCGGCGACGTTCCGGACGGACAGGGCGCCGAGGCCGTCCCGGGCGAGGAGCCGACAAGCGGCCGCGGACACGGCGCGACGGCGTTCCTCGAGGTCGATGCTGCGCGACATGCACTCATACTCGCACGCTCGTACGACTTCGTGCTAGAACTGGGCGTCAGGAAGTCGCACAGTCGTACGACTTCGGATCGGAGGAACTCCATGGCATGGGTCGTCCTGGTGCTGTCGGGCGTGCTCGAGGCCGTCTGGGCCACCGCGCTCGGGGCGTCGAACGGGTTCAAACGGGTGGTGCCGACGATCGTCTTCGTCGCCGGCATGGGCCTGAGCATGGTCGGGCTCGCGTTCGCCATGAAGGAGATCCCGGTCGGCACCGCCTACGCGGTGTGGGTGGGGATCGGCGCTTCGCTGACGGTCGTCGTCGCGGTCCTGCGCAAGCAGGAGGCCGCGTCGCTCGCCCGCATCGGCCTGGTCCTCGGTCTGGTCGCGTGCGTCGTCGGACTCAAGGTGGTCAGCTGATGCCCTGGGTCGTGCTGTTCGTCAGCGCCGCGTTCGAGACCGTCTGGGCCACCGCACTTGGGGCCAGCGACGGCTTCACCCGCCCGGGGCCGACGCTCGTCTTCGCCGTCACCATCGTGCTGAGCCTGGGTGCGTTCGGGTACGTGGTCAAGCGCATCCCGATCAGCACCGCGTACGCCGTCTGGACCGGCACCGGAGCGGCGCTCACGGTGCTCTGGGGCATGGCGACCGGTGCGGAGCCGGTCACGTTGCTCCGCCTGCTGTTCATCGCCGGCATCGTCGGCTGCGTCGTCGGCCTCAAGCTCGTGCCCGCGCGCCCCGCACGCCCCGCACGTCCCGCCGGCCCTCGGGACGTCCGGCGCTGACCCGCGCGGCTTCCGGGACGTCCGGCGCTGACCCGCGCGGCTTCCGGGACGTCCAGCGCTGACCCGCACGGCTGCGGGACGCGAAAGCGACAGATCGCCGCGAATGCTTCGCGGCGATCTGTCGCTTTCGCGGAGGCAACGAGGGCACCGGGACGGTCGTGACCGGTAGCGAGCCTCCCGTCCGCCAGGTGGTCACCGGACCGGTCAGACGGACGCGCCGGTCCACTCGTCGACGGCAGCCACGTGGTCGGCACCGGCCGTGCCGGACGCCCGTGCGGCGGCGACGCGCTCCAGGTGCGTCGGCGGGTTCGACGGCACGTGCTCGGGCCGATCGGACTCGTTGATGCGGCGGAGCTCCGGGACGATGTCCTCGGCCAGGATGTCGATCTGCTCGAGCACCGTCTTGAGCGGCAGGCCGGCGTGGTCGATGAGGAACAGCTGGCGCTGGTAGTGCCCGACGTGGTCCTTCATCGTGGCGTACCGGTCGATGACCTGCTGCGGCGACCCGACGGTGAGCGGGGTCTGGGTGGTGAAGTCCTCCATCGACGGGCCGTGTCCGTAGACCGGGGCGTTGTCGAAGTACGGACGGAACTCGTCGACTGCGTCCTGCGAGTTCTTCCGCGCGAAGAACTGGCCACCGAGGCCGACGATCGCCTGGTCAGCACGCCCGTGTCCGTGGTGTTCGTAACGCTGTCGGTACAGCCCGACCATCTGCTCGGTGTGCTGGATCGGCCAGAAGATGTTGTTGTGGAAGAACCCGTCGCCGTAGTAGGCGGCCTGTTCCGCGATCTCGGGCGTGCGGATCGACCCGTGCCAGACGAAGGGGGCGACGCCGTCGAGCGGGCGCGGGGTCGAGGTGAAGCCCTGCAGCGGCGTGCGGAACTGCCCCTGCCAGTTGACGACCTCGTTCTCCCAGAGCTGGCGGATCAGTGCGTAGTTCTCGACCGCCAGGTTCAGGCCCTGCCGGATGTCCTTGCCGAACCACGGGTAGACCGGGCCGGTGTTGCCGCGGCCCATCATCAGGTCCATGCGTCCGCCCGAGATGACCTGGAGCATCGCGTACTCCTCGGCGATGCGCACCGGGTCGTTCGTGGTGACGAGGGTCGTCGACGTCGAGAGGGTGATGTCCTTCGTGACGCCGGCCAGGTAGCCGAGCATGGTCGTGGGGCTCGAGGCGACGAACGGCGGGTTGTGGTGCTCGCCGGTCGCGAAGACGTCGAGGCCGGCCTGGTCCGCGTGCTGCGCGATCGTCAGGATGTCCCGGACGCGCTGGGTGTCGTCGGGCGTGGTCCCGGTGGTGGGGTCGGTGGTGACGTCGCTGACCGTGAAGATCCCGAACTGCATGATGTGCCGCCTCGTCTGTCGCTGACTCGTCGCTGTTCTATGCGTTTGCATCGAACTGACGAGTACAACGTAGCGCAGGCGGGAGCATTCCCGCCACTGCCACCGCCCTCGGTCAGATGCGGACGGGAGGCGCGTCCGCGCTGGTCGTCGGCGGCACGTGGTGCATGCCGTCGGCCAACCACACCGCCGTGATCACCGCCAGGACGCTGGCGGACGAGGCCAGCCGACCCGCCAGCAGCATCGCGCCGTGCTCTCCGTCACCCAGGGTCCCGACCAGCAGCGCGACGACACCGACCGCCAACGCGGCGGCCACGGCGACGAGCAGCACGACCGTCACCGCGCGTCGCGGTCCCCGGCGTCCGTCGCGGTCGCCCCGCGCGCCGCGGTCCACCTGCGGCCCGACGGCCCGGACGAGCCCGAGCCAGAACAGCGCGACTGCACAGGCGCCGATGATGTCGCTCACCCGGTGCCACCCGTAGACGACGGTCTGGTTCGCGACGAACACCGCGTAGACGGCGCCGACGAGCAGCACCAGCGGCCGGAACCGCCGCGGCGTGACCATCAGCACGGCGAACAGCGCCGCGAGGGCGATCGTCGCGTGACCCGACGGGAACGAGTTCGGCGTCGTCGACTGAGCGATCTCCGGGCGCTCGGCGATACGCTTGAGCAACGTCGAGGTGGCCGCGGACGCGAGCACCACGAAGCCCGCTCCGAGCCCCACGGCGAGCCGCCTGCGTGCGAACGCGACGGCGGCGATCACGACGACCAACAGCAGGATCACCGGCACCGAGATGACGTTGAGTGCGGTGTCCGACCCGAACAGGTCGGACTCGCGGACACCGCCGAGCGCGGCGTCCTCCACCCGCTGCCCCAGCGGCGTCAACACGGCGACCGCGTAGACGGAAGGCACGATCACGAACCCCAGAGCCGCGAGCAGAGCCCACCGGAACCTCCGGGAGACGCTCGGTCCACGCCCCTCGTCGACGGACTCGGGGGCGGTGCGCTCAGGCGTCCGCATCACGGGCATCGTCCTCCTGGGGGTCATGGTGGTCGGCCTCGTCGTCCGTCTGCTGAGCGGGAAGCGATTCGGTCGCTCGGGGTCCGACACGATACCGTTGAGGCACCCGTCCGAAGCTGGGAACGCCGGCCTTCGCAGCAAGGCCACGGCCGTCCTGCAGCAGGTCTCCGGACAGCGTGACACAGGTCGGTCCGGCACCGGAGCGCGTGCCGCTGACAGTGTGCGTGACCAGCGCGACGGCGGGCAGTCGTACAGCGCGATCGTCGCGCAGGAAGAGGAGACCGAAGTGGCCGTCAAGGAACCGAGCATCATCGCCTCGCCGAACCGCGCGTTGGCGATGACCGCCGGCACGCTCTTCGCGATCTGGGGCATCCTGGGCTTCTTCTTCGCCCAGGACGGTGGCGGAGCGTTCTTCAGTCGGTCCGGTGGGTTCCTCTGGAACTCGTTCGGGCTCAACCCGGCGCTCTGCGGGCTGTGGACGATCCTGGCCGCCGCGTTCTTCATCGTGGGCCTCGGCAACACGATCGGGTCCCGCACGGTGAACCGGGTCATCGGTGTCGTGCTGCTCGTGCTCGCCGTCTACGGGTTCGTGTTCTCCGACACCTCGGCGAACGTCCTCGCGCTGAACACGACCGACAACGTCTTCCACGCCATCGTCGGCGTCGTCCTGCTGCTCACCGCGCTGGGTGCCGACAAGGAGAACATCCGCGCGCTGCGGGCCTCGGGCGCCCGCGCCTGACCTGCTCCCCTTCGACGCCCGCCTGCCGCTCCGGCAGGCGGGCGTCGTCGTTCGTGGGGTGCGTGCGGCGCGGCCAGGTCGCGCGACGCGCCGCCGGCCCCTCCCCGAGGTCGCACGACCTGCCGCCGGCCGCCCGCCCAGCAGGCACATCGTGCGACCTCGACGGACGCGAGCGGCACGTCGAGCGACCAGGCGACGCGAGCGGCAGCTCACCCGCCCACCTACCGACGTCGCACGAACCGCCGCCGGGCAGCCGTCGACGTCGCACGAACGGCCGCCGGCCGGCCGCCCAGCAGGCACATCGTGCGACCTCGACGGACGCGAGCGGCACGTGGTGCGACCTCGGCACCGGCCCGTCGAGGCCGCAGGGAGCGCGGGGGCGCACCACGGACGGAGCGGGCCGGCCTCGCGTCGGCGTCAGGCCTCGGGTGCGTCCGAGGGCTCGGCGGCGGGCTTCGGCGGCTCGAGCTGCGTCGCGACGACGCGCGGCGACTCGGACATGAACCGCCGCACGTCGAGGTCCACGATGATGTCCGCCGGTCGGAGCGGCCGCGTCAGGTACAGCCCGTCCAGGGACGTCAGACGCGACAACGCCACGTACGTCTGCCCAGCGCTGAACACCCGGTTGCCGAGGTCCACCACCGCACGGTCGTAGGTGCTGCCCTGCGACTTGTGGATCGTCACGGCCCAGGCCAGGCGCAGGGGGAACTGCTGGAACTCCCCCACCGTGTCCTTCTTGAGTTCCTTCTTGTCCGGGTCGTACGAGTACTTGAACTTCTCCCACACCGACGGCTGGACCTCGAAGTCCTCACCGTCGACGCTGACCCACACCGTGTCGCGGATGCTCCGCACGATGCCGAGGGTGCCGTTCACCCAGCGCTGGTCCGGGTCGTTGCGGAGGAACATCACGTGGGCGCCGGGCTTCAGCTCGAGGGCTTCGTCCGCCGGGAAGTTCCGACCGCCGAAGTCGCCGTTGACGTCGGCCTTGGCGGTCTTCAGCTTGCCGGGCAGCCGTTCGAGCGCGGCCTTGTTGATCCGGGCGACGGTGTCGTTCCGGGTGGCGAGGGTGATCGCGTCGTCGGGGGCAGGACGGGCGCCCGCTTCGTTGAGCCGCTGCGCGACGTCGGCGGTGACCCGGCCGTGGCGGACGGCGGTGAGCATCGCCGCGAAGGCGTCGTCCCGCTGCCGGTGCACGGTCGCGAGTTCGATGATGTGCAGCTGGGCCTCGAGCCACACCTTGGCGTCGAAGAACCACATGGACCGGTAGTGGTCGGTGAAGTAGGCGCGCTCATCACCGTCACCCGGCACCGGGGGCAGCTGGTACGGGTCGCCGAACATGACCACCTGGACACCGCCGAACGGCTCGAACTGCCGACCGCGGGCCTTCCGCAACGAGCGGTCCATGGCGTCGAGCAGATCGGCGTTGACCATGGAGACCTCGTCGATGACCAGGGTGTCGATGGTGTTGAGGAGCTTCCGGGTGTCCGGGCCCTGCCGCAGTTCGGCGTCCGCGATGAGGCCGATCGGCAGGCGGAACAGCGAGTGGATCGTCTGACCGCCGACGTTCAGCGCCGCGACACCCGTCGGGGCGCAGATGACGACCTGCTTCTCGGTGTTCCAGGACAGGTGGTTGAGCAGCGTGGACTTGCCGGTGCCGGCTCGTCCGGTGATGAAGACATGATCGCGCGTCGACTCGATGTACTCGAAGACCGCCCGCTGTTCGGTGGAGAGCTCGACGCTCATCGCGCCCTCGATCCGCTCGCGACGCCGCTGTCGCCGACCGGTCTCGCGGTGTCGGTGTCCGGGAGGCCCGTGGGCACGTCCGCCGGGGACGCGGCCGCCGGTGCGATGGGCTGGTCCTCGACCCCGCCGGCGCCGGCCCCGGCCCCCGGACGCAGGCGCACCGCGCCGACGACGACCACCGCGACGACGACGAGCACACCCGCGATGATCAGCACCGTGCCGGCCCGGCCCTGGTCGACGAGCGGCTCCGGACCCCAAGTGCGCCCCATCGCCCCGAACCAGGACGCCTGCAGCAGCCCGAGCGGCCCCTGCATCGCGATGCCGAGCGAGACGGTGGCCGCTGCGACGACGACCGCTCCGACGGCTCGCACGAGGAACGCCGCTGCCGACGGCCGCCGGGCGCCGAGGGCGATCGGCGTGAGGAGGGTCGGCAGCGCCAGGAGCCCCACGAGCAGGAAGACCAGGTCCACCACGGTACGGCCCATGGCGTCGCTGACGGACCAGCGCAGCACGTCGGTCGCGTACAGCCCCCACCAGATGCCGGCGAGCAGCAGGAACGCCGGGAACGGCTGGACCAGGTACCGCACGACGGCGTTGTCGACGAAGACCGTGGTCCACTCGGACACACCGGCGCTGTCGTCCGTTCGCGGGTGGACGGCAGCCCGGATGAGCTGCACGGGCGCTGCGGCCCAGACGAGGGCGGGGACGACCAGCCCGAGCAGCACGTGCGCTCCGACGTTCGCCGACACCAGGAAGCGGTCGTAGGTGTGCAGCGAGCCCGAGGTCGCGACGACGAGCGCCACCACCGCGATGCCGGCGGACACCGAGCGGCGGAGGGGCCAGGAACGCCCCTGTCGACGCAGCCGGACGACCCCGGCGACGTAGGCGGCGACGAGCAGCACGGCGGCCATCAGCCAGAACAGGTCGACGTTCCAGTTCGTCAGCCAGCCCCAGGGCCCCGGCGCCGCGGGGAGCGGGTCGTCGGTCAGGACCTCGGCCGGACTCGGGTCGCTGGTCTTGCTCAGCGCCAGCTGCCCTGCGGGGGTGGCGGTGCGGCCGAGCGCAGCGGCGAAGCCCGACGCGACGCCCATCACGGCGAGCTCGACCACGACGAGCGTCCAGAAGGGCCGGACGCGCGCGGGTGCGGCGGTCAGGGCGGCGATCACCCGGCGGCGGTGCATCGCTCCGATGACGCCCATCGCGACGATCGCGGCCACCTTGACGAGCACGAGCACGCCGTACGGGCTGCCGAGCTCAGCCCAGGCCCCGATCCGGATCTGGGCGGACACCACGCCGGAGACGCTCACGAGGACGAAGCAACCCAGCGCGACGCTGGAGTACCGGCCGACGACGGCTGCGAGACGGTCACCGGGGACGACGTCACGGATGAGGACGAGCATGACGAGCCCGCCGACCCAGAGCGCGGCACCGACCAGGTGCAGTCCGAGTGCGGTGACCGCGGCGTCGTGACTGGCGGTACCGGCCGCGTGGCCCTGCTGCGTCAGCGGGACGAGGCCGATCAGGGCGACGCCGGCCGTCAGCGCGACCATGCCCCGGGAGCGCACGGCGAAGCAGAGCACGGTGACCGCTGCCGCGACGAGCACGGTGGTGAGCCAGGCGAGACCGAGGTCGGTCCCGGTGAGGAACACGCCCATCGACTGGCCGAACTTCGCATCGAGACTGACCGTGCCGCCGGCGACGCTGAGGTAGGTGAAGAAGGTCGTGACCGCCGAGGTCACCGTCCAGACACCGGCTGCCGCGGCCGCGACGTCGATCGCGCGGTCCCACTCCGGTGCCGTGCGGGAGAGTCCGATCGTCGCGAGGGCGAGCCCGCCGATGGCGGCTGCGGCGGACAGGTCGACGAGCATCCGCGCGATCGGGAGCCCGAAGCGGACGACCGCACCGGGGTCGGCGATGAGCGCGGCGTCGGCACCACCGCCGACGACGAGCGCCACGAGCAGGGACACGAACGCCGCGAGCAGCAAGACGCCGGGGCCGGCGATGCGCGCGATGCGGTTCACCCGTCAAGCCTAGGCGCTGCCCAGCGCGCCACCGCAACGACGTGGGCCGACCTGTGGACGCTGGACGGGCCTCCCGGGAACGACGGAAGGGACGGCGCGAGCGCCGTCCCTTCCGTGGAGCTGAGTGGTCTTACTTGACCGACGCCTTGAGCTTGCTGCCAGCGCTGACCTTGACCGAGTCGCTCGCGGCGATCTCGATGGCCTCACCCGTCTGCGGGTTGCGGCCGGTGCGGGCGGCACGGTGGGTCTTCTCGAAGGCGATCCAGCCCGGGATCGTGACCTTGGTGTCGTCCGCGACGGACTTGCCGACGACGGCGAAGAGCGCGTCGACGACGCCGTTGACGGTGGCCTGGCTCTGGCCGGACTCGGCGGCGACGGCAGCGACGAGCTCGGTGCGGTTCAGTGACTTGTCAGCCATTGGATGTCCTCCTCGGACTTCTTGCGTATGGGTCGGACGCGGAACGTCCGGATGCTGCGGGACGGTTGCCCCGAGCGGTGGGCCCGGTCGGGCCGAGGGCCCGGGGAACCGCTGATGAACCTACCAGCCGGTTCCGGGGTTTCCGGTCGACCCGCCCGGTTTTCCGGGCCTCTCGGGTAACAGGAGGGGCTGGAGTGACCGATGTGACGACCGTGGTGCTGCCCAGGTCGGCGGATGACGTCCCGCGGACGACGACGACGCCCCCGCGACCTCGAGAGGTCGCGGGGGCGTCGGGAGAACTGGTGCTTACCAGGAGCTCTTCGTGATGCCGGGGAGCTCGCCACGGTGGGCCATGTCGCGGAAGCGGACACGGCTGATGCCGAACTCACCGAGGTGGCCGCGGGGACGGCCGTCGATGGCGTCGCGGTTGCGGTAGCGGACCGGCGACGCGTCGCGGGGCAGCTTCTGCAGGCCGACGCGGGCGGCCTCGCGGGACTCGTCGGTGCCGTTCGGGTCCACGAGGGCCTTCTTCAGCTCGAGGCGACGCTCGGCGTAGCGCTCGATGATGACGGCGCGCTGGTTGTTCTTCGCGATCTTGCTCTTCTTCGCCATGGCCTAGCGCTCCTCACGGAAGTCGACGTGCTTGCGGACCACCGGGTCGTACTTCTTCAGCACGAGACGGTCGGGGTTGTTCCGGCGGTTCTTCTTGGTCACGTACGTGAACCCGGTACCCGCAGTGGAACGGAGCTTGATGATCGGACGGATGTCCTGACCGCGCTTCGCCATCAGATCTTCTCCCCACGGGCGAGGATGCCCGCCACGACGGACTCGATGCCACGAGCATCGATCACCTTGATGCCCTTGGCGCTGACGTTGAGCGTCACGTTACGACGCAGCGACGGCACGTAATAGGTCTTCTTCTGCACGTTCGGGTCGAAGCGACGCTTCGTCCGACGGTGCGAGTGCGAGATGTTGTGTCCGAAGCCGGGAACGGCGCCGGTCACCTGGCACACTGCAGCCATGGTTTCCTCCTGATGAATACCGTGCAGCCGATCGGCTGCACCCAAGGTCACTTGCCTGGCGCGCACGCGCTGCGCCGCCTGTGTGGAAGTCCACGACGGCGACGAGCGAGGGGGTTGTGCGCACCGCCCAGACCGGCAGTCGGGCCTGGAGGCTCGATCCGGTACCGCGCGACCGCGGCGTTCGCGACGGTCGGAGGGCAGAACAACGGGCACTCCACGATGAACGCAGAGAACCAGCCACCTACGTTACGCGACGGCCAGGCGCGTCGCAAGCCAGGCGCGTCGCAAGCCGAGCGCGCCGCAAATCGAGCGCGTCGCAAGCCGGGCCTCCGGTCCGCCCTCACCGCCGGAGGCCGGACGGCGGCAGGAGGTACCCCTGTTCCTGCCGGATCCAGTACAGCCCGGTCTCCCGCCGCTCCGCCCGGGTGGCGAACCGGTACCGGAACACCCGCGCCCGGACCCACCGCGGCCGCTGCCCGTCGAACGGGTCGTGCCGGAGCAACCGGAGCGTCGGCCGGTCCGCCTCGAGCAGCCGCAGCACGAACACCCGGAACCAGCCGTCGTCCGCACCGAGTGCCAGGAACCACATCAGCCAGTCGAGGCGCAGGTGGTACGGCGCGAACTGCCCCGGGCGACGACGCGGGTCCCCCGGCTTGCCCTTGAACTCGTAGGGCAGCCAGTCCGCTTCGTCGGGGACCTCCGCCATGGTGCCCTCGACGATCACTTCGTCGCGCTCCTGCGTGACGCTGCCGAAGGCCCCGTAGGCGTTGGCGAGGTGCCAGCGGTTGAACGACGCGTTCATGAGCTGCCGGCGCGACACCAGGTTCTTCGCCGACGGCCAGGACAGCACGAGCAGCAGCAGGCCGACCGCGACCGTCAGTCCGACGAACCAGGCCGGCGTCGCTGTCGGGCCGGTGTCCGCGATCCCGCTGAGGAACGGCAGCACCGTCGTGATCGACCGGTCGTCGACCGCCGCGAAGGCCAGCACCAGGGTGATCCAGTTGAGCCAGGCGAAGTTGCCCGACACCACCAGCCAGGCCTGGGTGAGCAGCACGAGCGCCGCGGCGACCGAGGCGACGGGCTGCGGCGCGAACAGCAGGAACGGCACCCCGAGCTGGACCACGTGGCTGCCGAGCGTCTCGAGCCGGTGCACGGGCCGGGGCAGCAGGTGAGCCGTGCGCGACATCGGGTTCGGCATCGGCTGCGTCTCGTGGTGGTAGTAGAGCGCGGTCAGGTCACGCCACGACCGGTCCCCACGCATCTTGATCATGCCGGCACCGAACTCCAGCCGGAACACGAGCCACCGGATCGCGATGAGCACCACGATCGGTGGCGCGACCTGGTCGGAGCCGAGGAACGCCACGACGAACAGGGACTCGAGCAGCAGTGACTCCCACCCGAACGAGTAGAAGGTCTGGCCGACGTCGGAGATCGACATGTACGCCAGCCAGAGCACCAGGAAGCAGAGCACCGGGACCCACGCCGGCCCCCGCTGCGGCAGGCCGACGACGATCGTCAGCGACAGCAGCGCCCCGCCTCCGGCCAGGACCCGCAGTCGTCGATCGGTGTACCGCCACCACCGCCACACGACGGGCAGGGTCTGCGCGTACCGGCGCTCCATGAACCGCGGGACGGGCAGGAGGCCCCGCTCCCCCAGCAGCGCCGGGAACTGCGCGATCGCCGACAGGAACGCCAGGCACGCGATCGCCGCGACCCCGCGCTGCAGGACGAACCGGGCGACGTCGTAGTCGCCGGCGCCCGCCCAACTCGTCCACGCCTCGAGATCCACGCGCCGGACGCTACCCGCGGGCTCCCTCGACGGCTGTCCGGACCCGCGTGGTCCGGCCCGAGCGCGGCCTCAGACGCCGTCGGTCGGGCGTGGTGCCAGCGCCTGCACGATCAGCGCACCGAGTTCCCGGGGTGCGGTGGACATCGGCCAGTGCCCCGTGTGCAGCCCGACGATCTCGAGCTCCTCGGTCGCGACGAGCTCTGCCGCCCAGGCCTGGTGGTCCGCGACCATGCCGGCCAGCTCGTCCGGGGCGATCTCGCACGTGATGACGGTCGCCGGGATCCGGTGCCGTGCGGAGTCGGCGTAGTGGAACCGGTCGGACGCGACGCGAGCGGGTTCGGGGAACGCCCGTCGTTCGACGTCGGCACGGATCTCCGGGGTCATGTCCCGCAGGGTCGCCGCTTCCCAGACGTCCCACGACGGCAGGGGCACCTGTCCGTCGACGACCGGCAGTTCGTCGTTGACGCATCCACCGTCCGGGCCCGGGAAGGTGTCGACGTAGACCAGGTGCAGCACCCCGTCGGGCCGCTGGTCGGCCGCCATGTACGCGATCGGCCCCGCACCGGAGTGCCCGACCAGCACGACCGGCTCCGGGGCGTCGTCCACCCGGGCGACGAGGTCGGCGACCTGTTCGTCGAGCGTCGACCCGCGTCGGGTGACGGCGTCGACGGTGTGGCCCGCCGCGCGGAGGACCGGGACGACGTCGTCCCATGCGCTCGCATCGAGCCAGAACCCGGGGACCAGGATCACGTGCATGTCGCGGAGACTACGCGCCACCCCGGACAGCGGCCCGCGCGGTGCACTCGGCACACTCGCCGAACACGTCGACGACGTGGCTGGCGTTCGAGAACCCGTTCGCGGCGGCGGTCGCGCGGGCCCACTCCTCGACCGGGTCGGCCTGGATCTCGACCGTTCGCCCACAGACGCGGCAGATCAGGTGGTGGTGGTGCTTGTCGGTCGTGCAGGCCCGGTACAGGGACTCGCCGTCCTGCTGCAGCGAGTCGGCGTCACCCTCGGTGGCCAGGTCGGACAGTGCCCGGTACACGGTCGCCAGCCCGATGGTGGAGCCGCCGTCCCGCAGGTGCGCGTGCAGTGACTGCGCGCTGACGAACCCCTCGGTCTCGGAGAGGGCTCCGCGCACCGCTTCGCGCTGCCAGGTGTTGCGTCGTGGCTTCTGGACGGCGTTCATGCTGCGACTCCTTGCTCCGGTACGGCCGGGAGGCCCGTCCCACGGTCGACCTGCTGCTCCCGCGCCGTCACGCGGTCACGTCCACGGCGGTCCCTGCGAGCGCCGAGCACCCGACAGACGACCCAGATGAGGAACGAGATGGTGGTGACGTACGGACTGATCGGCAGTCCGCCGCCGAGGGCCAGGAGGATCCCGCCGACCACCGAGGTCACGGCGAAGACGACGGAGAGCACCGGCACGAGGACCGGGTTCACCGTCACCCGCAGTGCGGCGGCGGCCGGGGTCACCAGCAGCGAGAGCACCAGGAGCGCCCCGACGATCTGCACCGACACCGCGGTGGCCAGGCCGAGCGCGAGCATGAAGACCAGACCGAGGGTGCGCACCGGGACGCCGGCGGCTGCGGCGACGTCAGGGTCCACCGAGGCGAACATCAGCGGACGCCAGATGACCACGAGGATGAGCACCACGACCGCGGCGATGGCCACGAGCATCCCGAGCTGCGGGTTGTCGACGGAGACGATCTGGCCGGTGAGCAGGCCGAACTTGTTCGCGGCCCGGCCCTTGTAGAGCGCCAGGCAGAGGATGCCGAGGCCCAGGCCGAACGGCATGAGCACGGCGATGATCGAGTTCCGGTCGCGGGCCCGGCTGCCGAGCACCCCGATGAGCAGTGCGGCGATCAGGGACCCGACGACCGAGCCGCTGACGACGTTGACACCGAGGAGCAGGGAGGCGCTCGCGCCGGCGAAGGACAGCTCGCTGATGCCGTGCACCGCGAACGGCATGTTCCGGGCGACGACGAACGGCCCGATGAGCCCGCCGACGACGCCGAGCACGGCGCCCGCGACGATCGAGTTGCGCACCAGGACGAGCAGCTCGCCGTAGTCCTGGAACGAGAAGACGGTCGACCAGACGTCCATCAGATCCGTCCTTCGTCGGGGGTGGTGGCGTGCGGCGAGGGCTCGCAGTGGTGGTGTCCGTCGCCCGCGGTGTCGTGGGCGTCGCTCGCGCCGACGATGACGATGCGGCCCATCGTGCGGACGACGTCGACGGGCGTGCCGTAGAGGTCGCTGAGGACGTCCGCGCGCAGGACCTCGTCGGGGGCACCGATCCGGAAGCGCCCGCCCGCGATGTAGAGCACCCGGTCGACGACGTCGAGGATCGGGTTCACGTCGTGGGTGACGAAGAGCACCGCGGCACCCTGCTGTCGGCGCTGCCGGTCGATGAGCTCGGTGACGCCGCGCTGGTGCCGGAGGTCGAGCGAGATGAGTGGCTCGTCACAGAGCAGCAGTGCCGGGTCGGCGGCGATCGCCTGTCCGACCCGGGTTCGCTGCTGCTCGCCGCCGGAGAGCTCGGCGACGGGCGCGTCGGCGAACGCGGTCGCGCCGACCTCCGCCACGATCCGGTCGATGCGCTCGCGTTCGGCACGGCGTTCGGGTCGGATGCCCCAGCGGTGCCCGGTGACACCCTGCGCGATCATGTCGCGGGCACGCAGCGGGGTCCCGGAGTCCATCAGCCGCTGCTGCGGGATGTACCCGATCCTCCGGTGACCGCGCCGGACCGGGCGTCCGAGGAACGACATCGACCCGCTCGTCAGCCGCTGCTGGCCGAGGACGGTGCGGAGCAGCGAGGTCTTGCCGGCGCCGTTCGGCCCCAGCACGGCGACGAACTCGCCGGGCTGGACGTCGAGGTCGAGGCCGTCCCAGAGCCGGCGACTGCCGTAGGCGAGCCCCGCGTCACGGAGCGCGAGCACGGCGGAACCGCCACTGCGCGCGGCAGTGGCGGTCCGGTCCCGGTCCTGGAGGGTCGTCACTTCTGGAGTGCCGCCGTCACCGCGTCGATGTTCGCCTGCTGCCACGAGACGTAATCCTCCCCCTTCGGGAGCGTCTCCGTGACACCGATGACGGGTACGCCCGCCTGCTTCGCGGCCTTCTGGACCTGTTCGGTCTCGGGGCTCGAGGTCTGCTCGTTGACGGCGAGCAGTTTCGCCTCACCGCTCGTGAAGAGCTTGAGCGTGTCGTTGAGCGCGGCCGGCGGGACGTCGTCCCCCTCCTCGATCGCCTCGGAGAAGTCCGGCGGCGTCACGTTGTCGAGGCCCATCGCGTCGAAGAGGTACCCCGGCACGGGCTCGGTGTACGCCACCTTGTCGCCGTCGACGGTCTTCTCGACCGAGGCGGTCTGCGACTCGAGCTCCTGCAGCTTGCCGGTGAGGGTCTTCGCGTTCGCCTGGAACGTGCTGGCGTCCGCGCTGTCCAGCTTCGTCAGGCGCTCGGAGACGTCGGCGACGAGCTTCACCATGGTCGGGTAGCTGTAGAAGACGTGCTCGTTGAACTCGTCCGATCCGCCGGTGTCGAGACCCGAGAGCTCCACCACGTTGATCGTGGGGGCGTCGGTGTTCGAGGACTTCGCCAGCGTGGACATGAAGTCGTCGTAACCGCCGCCGTTCTCGATCAGCAGGTCCGCCTTCGACACGGCGAGCTGCGTCTTCGCGCTCGACTCGAACGAGTGCGGGTCCTGCGACGGGTCCTCCAGGATGCTCGTGACGTCGACGTGGTCGCCACCGATGCTCTGGACGATCGACCCGTAGACGTTGGTCGAGGCGACGACGCGGACCTTGCCGTCGCCGTCGGACGATCCGGGAGAGGTCGCGCAACCGGTCAGGGCGAGCGCGGCGGCGCCGGCGACGAGCGGCAGGGCGAGGAGTCGGGTGTGCATGGGGACGACGCTAGCGCCACATGAGAACGATTGTCAAAACCGGTATCAGCACGAACGTCGGACGGGAGGTCCGGTGCCAGCTGGCACCGGACCTCCCGTCCGTGACTCGGTCGCGCCCGGCGACCTACGCCTTGGTGAGGTCGTCGACCGAGGCCGAGGCGATCTCGTCCTCCGGTTCGCGACCCGGCGTCCGGAGGTTCCACTTCTTGATCACGAAGCTGAAGAGGAAGTAGTAGACCGCCGCGTAGGCCAGACCGATCGGGATGAGCCAGATCGCCCCCTGCGCCTTGCCGAAGTTGAGCACGTAGTCGATCGCTCCGGCGGAGAACGAGAAGCCGTCGTGGATGCCGAGCGCATTCACCAGTGCCAGCGAGGTGCCGGTGAGCACGGCGTGGATCACGTAGAGCGGCCAGGCCACGAACATGAACGAGTACTCGAGCGGCTCGGTGATGCCGGTCACGAAGGACGTCAGCGCGGCGGAGAGCATGATGCCACCGACGAGCTTGCGCTGCGACGGGCGGGCGTTGCGCCAGATCGCCAGGGCACCGGCGGGCAGGGCGAACATCATGATCGGGAAGAAGCCGGTCTGGAAGATGCCGGCCGTGGGGTCGCCCGCCAGGAAGCGCGGGATGTCACCGGAGACGGCGCCGTTCGGACCGGCGAAGCTGCCGAGCTGGAACCACGGGAAGAAGTTCAGCAGCTGGTGCAGGCCGACCGGGATGAGCATGCGGTTGGCGAACCCGAAGATGCCGCCACCGACGACCGGCTGCGACGTGACCTGCTCGCCGACCCACGTGAGACCGATGTCGAAGTACCGGTAGACGAAGGACATCAGCACGGCGATGACCAGGCCGGCGGCCGCGGTGAGGATCGGGACGAGACGGCGACCCGAGAAGAACCCGAGGAAGTCGGGCATCTTCGTCCGGTGGAACTTCTGCCACAGGCCCGCGGCGACGAGACCCATCACGATGCCGCCGAGCACACCGAAGTTGATGGTCGCCTGGTTGCCGGCCGAGTCCTTGACGCCCGCCAGGACGATCGGCGACATCGTCTTGAAGACCTCGTACATGACCATGTAGCCGACGACCGCGGCCAGCGCCGTCGTGCCGTCGGACTTCTTCGCCCAGCCGATCGCGATGCCGACCGCGAAGAGCAGGGGCAGCCAGGTGAAGATCGCGTTGCCGGCGGCGCCGATGACGCTCGCACCGGTCTCGAACCCGGGGATCGCACCGAGCAGGTCGGGCTGCCCGATCCGGTTGAGGATGCCCGCGGCCGGCATGACCGCGATCGGGAGCAACAGGCTCCGGCCCAGCCGTTGGGCATTCGCGAAGAAGCGTGACTGCTTCTTCGGCGTCTTCTTCTCCGGCACGTCCGTGGTGGCAGCGGTGCTCATGCGGAGTTCCTCTCGTCATCGGGTGGAGCTGTTCGGGGTGAGTTGAGTCGCGTGGACGGCGCAGGTACCCTCGGCAGTGTCGCCAGGTCCCGGTCCTGTCCGGTCATGACCAGTTCGTAGTGTCGATGACCGTGGACTGCATGTCAACCTGTGAGCGAACCCGTAACGAGGAGGAAACAGATGGCTGACATCAAGGCTGCCGACATCATCGCCGCACTCGGCGGAACCGACAACATCGACGAGGTCGAAGGCTGCATCACCCGCCTCCGCGTCGAGGTCGAGGACGGCGACCTCGTCGACAAGGACGCACTCAAGGCCGCCGGCGCCCAGGCCGTCGTCGGTGGCGGCACCGGCTGGCAGGTCATCGTCGGTCCGATCGCGGACAACCTGGCGCAGGACATCCAGGACGAACTGTGACGGTCGTCCGCACGCCGTTCGCCGGCCCGGTCGTCGCACTCTCCGACGTCCCGGACCCGGTGTTCGCCGAGCAGCTCGTCGGCGCCGGTGTCGCGGTCGACCCGACCGGCGCCGAGGGTCCGGTCACCGCGGTCGCCCCGGTCGACGGCACCATCGTCAAGCTGCACCCCCACGCGTTCGCACTGCAGGGCGCCGCGGGCACCGACGTCCTCGTGCACGTCGGCATCGACACCGTGAAGCTCAAGGGCGAGGGCTTCACGCTCCTCGCGGCGGAGGGCGACACCGTCGCCGCCGGAGACCCCGTCGTGCGCTTCACCCCCGCGGCCATCACCGCGGCCGGGTACTCCCCCGTCGTCCCCGTGGTCGTGCTCGGGTCGACGCCGGACTCCGTCCCGCAGGGCACGGTCGGCACCACCGTGGCCGAGGGCGACGCGCTCTTCGAGGTCTGACCGACCCCGACGACCGGACGGGCCGGGAGCGAGCAGCCGCTCGCTCCCGGCCCGCTCCGCGTCAGGCTCCTGCCCGGGAGGCCGTGACCTCCATCTGCACGCGGTAGCGGTCCGAGCGGTACCAGCTCCGTGCGTGTTCGACCGCCCGCGGCCCCGAGTACGACACCCGGTCGAACTCGAGCAGGGGCGCCCCGGTCCTCGTGCCGAGCAGGGTCGCGACGTCGTCGGTCGCCGGGTTGGCGGCCACGGTCTGCTGC
This sequence comes from Curtobacterium sp. MCPF17_011, assembly GCF_003234145.1. Taxonomy (NCBI): domain Bacteria; kingdom Bacillati; phylum Actinomycetota; class Actinomycetes; order Micrococcales; family Microbacteriaceae; genus Curtobacterium; species Curtobacterium sp. MCPF17_011. The sequence goes on along the minus strand of NZ_QKSK01000006.1, from coordinate 225,431 downwards.
GCCCGGTCGATCGGGTGCCCGTACACCTCGGCCGCGATCGAGTACACCGAGCCGGACAGGTCGTGGTCGAGCAAGCCGGGGAACACGTCCGCGGCGAGCCAGGCGTCGTCGACCGAGACCGGTGCCCCGTCGGCCATCCGCAGGCGCTTGAGGTGGTGCGCGGTCTCGCCCTCGCCGAGGTGCAGGGCCGCGACCGTCGCGGCGGGCGGGACGCGTTCCTCCCGGATCAGCACGACCGTCGTCGGCACGTGCCCCATCGCGCGCATCTCCTCGGTGAACGAGGCCAGGTGCAGGGTCGACTGCATCGGGCGGTTCGCGACGAAGGTGCCCTTGCCGCGGACGCGCTCGAGGTGTCCCTCGTTCACCAGCTGGCCCAGGGCCTCCCGCACGGTGATGCGCGAGACGCCGTACTCGGCGATGAGCTGTCGCTCCGAGGGGATAGCGGCGCCCGGCGCGAGGCGGGTCGTGATCTGGTCGAGCAGGATCCGCCGCAGCTGCTGGTGCTTCGGTTCAGCACCCTCGGTGATGCGGCTCGGCAAGCGGACTCCTCGTGTGGATCAGGTGGTCCTGTGCGGACATGACCAGTTCACCCACAGTACCGGCCGCACCCGCGCGTGCAACCGCCGCGGAGGCTCTGCACCGGGCCGGTCAGGCGTTCGCGACGAGCCAGTCCAGCTGCGCCGGCGTCAGCGTCCGGTCGCTCCACACCTGGCACTCGACGCCCTCGGGCGCTGCCGTCCGTGTCGGCCCCTGCCAGACCTGGGTCAGCCCCACCCGGGCGAGCACACGAGCCGATGCCGGGTTGTTCGTGAGCACCCGGGCGGTCACCGGGACGTCCGGGCGCAGTTCGCGTGCGGCGTCCACCGCGGCCCGGGCGACCTCGGTCGCGTAGCCGTGGCCGTGGTGCTCCGGGGCCAGGCGGTACCCGAGGTTCCAGACGCCGCCGGCGGTGAGATCGACACCGCCGATGCCGAGGAACACACCGGAGTCGGCCGCTCGGATCGCCCACGAGCCGAGCCCGTGTCGGACGCGCCCGCCGATCTTCCGCTGCACCAGGTCCTGCGTCGCGGCGCGGGAGGTGTGTCGCCCGGCCGGGAGGTGCGTCCAGGTCCGGGCGTCCGAGAAGAGCTCGTGGACCGCGTCGATGTCCGCGGGCGTCACGGGCGTGAGCACCAGGCGACCCGTCCGGATCTCCTGCTGCGGCACGAGCAGCTGGTGGACCATGTGCTGATCATCCCCCGCTCCGCCGACATCGGCGTGAACGGCACACCAAGACCGCGCGACCCGGACCGATCCGTCGGCGTCGTTCGGCCGGATCGGGCCGCGCGGTCGCCCCGCTCAGTCGAGCAGGAGCGCGGGCTCCTCGATGACCGAAGCGACGTCGTGCACGAAGCGCGACGCCACGTCCCCGTCGACGACACGGTGGTCGAACGAGGCACCGATCGTGGTCACCATGCGCGAGCGCACGTCCCCGTCGACGACCCACGGCTTCGGCTTGATGGTGCCCATCGCGACGATGGCGACCTCGCCCGGGTTGAGGATCGGCGTGCCGGTGTCCATGCCGAAGACACCGATGTTCGTGATCGTGATCGTGCCGTCGGCCATCTGCGCCGGGGACGTCTTGCCGTCACGGGCCGTGAGGGTCATCTCCTCGATCGCCTTCGCGAGCTCGAGGAGCGACATGTCCTGCGCGTCCTTGATGTTCGGCACGAGCAGCCCGCGCGGGGTGGCCGCAGCGAACCCGAGGTTCACGAAGTGGTGGACGATGATCTCGCGGTCGGTCCACGACGAGTTCACGGAGCGGTTGCGACGGACGGCCCAGATCACGGCCTTCGCCATGATGAGGAGCGGGCTGACCTTCACCCCGGCGAACGTCGGCGACTCCTTGAGGCGCTTGACGAACTCCATGGTGCGGGTCGCGTCGACGTCCACGAACAGCGACACGTGCGGCGCCGTGAACGCCGAGGTGGTCATCGCGGTCGCGATGGCCTTGCGGACGCCCTTGACCGGGATGGTCTCCTGGCGGACACCGCCCCACTCGGGCGTCTCGATGTTGCGGAAGACGCTGGCCTGCTTGGCGTGCCGGATCACGTCGTCACGCGTGACCTCGCCGGCGAGGCCGGTGGGGACGACCGTGCTCAGGTCGACGTCCAGGTCCTTCGCGAGCTTCCGGATCGGCGGCTTCGCCATCACCTGCAGCGCCGAGGCGCTCGGCATCGACGGCCGCGCGGGACGACGCCCCTGGGCGGCGACGGCGTCGGCGGTGGTCGCCTCACCCTCGTCCGTCACGAACGACAGGTCGGCCTCCCGACTGGAGGCGCGGCTCGCCTCCGCAGCGGCGGCCGCGGCCCGGCGGGCACCCGGCTTCCGGCGGGAGGGTGCGGAGGTGGCGGAGCCGTAGCCGACGAGCACGGCACCGGAGCCCTCGTCGGCACCGACGACACCGGCGTCGACGGCGACCTGGGCCGGCGCGGGGGCAGCGGCGGCGTGAGCCGGAGCTGCATGGGCCGGAGCGGCCGGGGCGGGGACCGGAGCCTGCGCGACGGGCGCGGGTGCCGCCGGAGCGGATGCCACCGGAGCCGGTGCCACCGGAGCGGGCGCGGGGGCCTGCGCGGCCGGGGCGCTGTCGGCGACGGGGGCCGTGCTTCTCCCCACCGGCTCGACCGCGTCGGACTCGACGCGGATGATCGGGCTGCCGACCTCGACCGTGTCGCCCTCGGCGACGAGCAGGCCGGTGACGGTGCCGGCGAACGGCGACGGCAGCTCGACCAGCGACTTCGCGGTCTCGATCTCGACGAGCACCTGGTCCACGGCGATCTCGTCACCGGGGGCGACGCGCCACTGGACGATCTCGGCCTCGGTCAGGCCCTCCCCCACGTCGGGCAGGGGGAATTCGGCGACGGCCACGTCGGCTCCTTCAGCAGGGTTCGTTCGTACGGGAGTGGTGCGGGTCAGTAGGCGAGGGCGCGGTCGACGGCTTCGAGGACGCGGTCGGCGTCGGGCAAGTGGAAGTGCTCGAGCTTCGACTGCGGGAAGGGGATGTCGAACCCGGACACCCGCAGCGGCGGGGCCTGCAGCGTGTAGAACGCCCGCTCGGCGACGGTCGCGGCGATCTCGCTGCCGACGCTGATGAAGCCCGAGTCCTCCTGCGCGATGACCAGGCGGCCGGTCTTGCGCACCGAGGCGAGCAGTGGCTCCCAGTCGATCGGCGAGATCGAGCGGAGGTCGACGACCTCGCAGCTGGTGCCCTCGGCCTCCGCGATGTCGGCGGCCTGCATGAGCGTCGCGACCATCGCACCGTGGCCGACGAGGGTGACCTCGGTGCCGGTGCGGGCGACGCGGGTCGTGTGCATCGGCACGTGGCCGTCGATCAGGTCGACCTGGCCCTTCGGCCAGTAGCGCGACTTCGGCTCGAAGAAGACCACCGGGTCCTTCGACGCGATGGCCTCCTGGATCATCCAGTAGGCGTCGTTCGGGGTGCTCGGGCTGACCACGCGCAGCCCCGGGGTGTGCGCGAAGTACGTCTCCGGGCTCTCCTGGTGGTGCTCGATCGCGCCGATGTGCCCGCCGTAGGGGATCCGGATGACGATCGGCAGCGACATGTGGGCCGGCAGTCGGTTCGCCATCTTCGCCAGCTGCGAGGTGATCTGGTTGAAGGCGGGCCAGACGAAGCCGTCGAACTGGATCTCGATGACGGGACGGTAGCCGCGCAGCGCCAGGCCGATCGCGGTGCCGACGATGCCGGACTCGGCGAGCGGGGTGTCCCGGACGCGGTCGGCACCGAAGCGGTCCTGCAGGCCCTCGGTGATGCGGAAGACGCCGCCCAGACGGCCGATGTCCTCGCCCATCAGCAGGACCTTGTCGTCCGCCTCCATCGCCTTCGCCAGGCCGGCGTTGAGCGCCTTGGCCATCGGGAGGGTCGGGGTCGGGTCCTCGGGGACCTCGCCCGCGCCGGGGTGCGTGCGCAACGTGTAGTCGAAGAGCTGCTCGGTGGTGCTCATGCGTGGGCTCCTGCGTCCTGGCCGGCCTCGTAGTCCCGGAGCCATGCGCGCTGCTCGTCGATGCGCGGGTGCGGCTCACGGTAGACGTTGTCGAACATCGCCTCCATCGGCGGGTCCTGGAGGGCACTCGTGCGGGTCCGGATGTCGGCGGCGATCTGCTCGCCCTCGGCGTCGAACTCGGCGAACTGGGCGTCGGTGGCGCCCTTGCTGCGCAGGTACGCCTCGGACCGGGTGATCGGGTCGCGGGCGACCCAACCGGCGAGCTCGTCGTCGCCGCGGTACCGCGTCGGGTCGTCCGAGCTGGTGTGCGCACCGATGCGGTAGGTCTCGGCCTCGACGAACGCCGGGCCCTGACCGCTGCGGGCGTGGTCGGTCGCGACGAGACTCGCCGCGTACGAGGCCAACACGTCGTTGCCGTCGACCTTGATGCTCGGGATGCCGAAGCCTCGCGGACGGTCGACGAGCGGGGTCGGGGACTGCACCGAGACCGGCACCGAGATCGCCCAGTGGTTGTTCTGCAGGAAGAAGACGACCGGCGCGGTGTGCGAGGCGGCGAACACGTACGCCTCGTTCACGTCGCCCTGGCTGGTCGCGCCGTCACCGAAGTAGACGATCGAGCACTCGTCGACGTCCGGGTCGCCGGTGCCGACGACGCCGTCGAGCGCCTGACCCATGGCGTAGCCGGTGGCGTGCAGGGTCTGCGCGCCGATGACGAGCGTGTAGATGTGCGTGTTGCCGCGGGCGTCCGGGTCCCAGTTGCCGTGGGCCTGGCCACGGAAGAGCGAGATGATCTCCATCGGCTCGACCCCGCGCTGCATCACGACGGCGTGCTCGCGGTACGAGGGGAAGAGGTGGTCCTGGGGGCGGAGCGCGAACGCGGAGCCGACCTGCGCGGCCTCTTGCCCGTGACTCGGCGCCCAGAGTCCGAGCTGACCGGTGCGCTGCAGGTTGCCGGCGGCGTGGTCGAAGCGTCGGGTGAGCACCATCTGGCGGTGCATGGCGAGCAGGGTCTCATCGGGGAGGGCCCGGGCGACGGCGGCGAGTTCGGCGTTCTCGTCGGTCTCCACGAACCGGCCCTCGGGATCGAGGAGCTGGACGGGGGTCGTCGCAGGAGCCGCGGCGCGGAACAACATGTCCGTCAGCGTACCGGCCGCTCAGGAGCCGTCGTTGTGAGACGTTCCACAACGGCACTCGCGGTTTCGAGGAGCTTTGCGACAGCCTCGTGCTCCCCGATCGAGATGCGGATGCCCTCGGGCGCGAAGGCCCGGACGATCAGCCCGGCGTGCTCGAAGGCCTCGGCGGCGAAGGCGGTGTGCTCGCCAGTCGGCAGCCACACGAAGTTGCCCTGCGCCGCCGGGACGTCCCACCCCTGTTCGAGCAGCCCCGCGCGGATCCGGTCCCGGCGCTCGGCCAGTTCGGCGACGCGGTCCAGCAGCTCACCCTCGCGCTCGAGACTGGCCAGCGCGGCCGCCTGGCCCTGCGCCGTGACGGACAGCGGGATGGCGCAGGCACGGACGGCGTCGAGGACGTATGCCGGTCCGAGCGCGTACCCGACCCGGAGGCCCGCGAGTCCGTACGCCTTCGAGAAGGTCCGGAGCACCACGAGGTTCGGGTACCGCTCGAGCAGCGCCGGCCCGCGGACCGCATCGACGTCGGTGACGAACTCGGCGTAGGCCTCGTCGAGGACCACGAGCACCGAGGTCGGCACCCGCTCCATGAACGCGCCGAACTCCGCGCCGGTGACGATCGGGCCGGTGGGGTTGTTCGGCGTGCACACGATGACCATGCGGGTGCGCTCGGTCACCGCCGCCGCCATCGCGTCGAGGTCGTGGCCACCGTCGGCCCGGTTCGGGACCTGCACGCTCGTGGCACCGGCGACCGTGACGACACCCGGGTACGCCTCGAAGGACCGCCAGGCGTAGACGACCTCGTCACCCGGGCCGGAGGTCGCCTTCGCCAGCTCGTGCAGGATCGCGACGCTGCCCGGGGCGACGTGCACCTCGTCCACGGTGGTGCCGAACCGGTTCGCGAGCACCGCACGGACCGCGAGCGCCGTGGCGTCGGGGTAGCGGTTGAAGGCCGTCTGCGCCTGCACCGCCTCGACCACCCCGGCCAGCGGCGGGAAGGGGTTCTCGTTGCTCGAGAGCTTCAGAGCGTCCGGAGCGGCCTGACGTCCCTGCTTGTAGGGCGGCAGCACGGCGATCTCGGGGCGGATGTGCACGGTCGGCACGGACTGGTCGGTCACCGTCCCAGCGTACCGGCGGGCTGTTCGCGGGGAGGGCGGGCATCATGGGGCCATGCGGTTCCTCGTCCGGCTCATCGTCAACGCCGTCGCCCTCTGGCTCACCACGCTCCTCGTGAGCGGAGTCGCCGTCGACTCCTTCGGGGACGGTGGTCCCGTCGAGACCGTCCTGACGTACCTGCTCGTCGCGCTGGTGTTCGGCATCGTCAACGCGGTGATCGGCACGCTGATCCGGATCGTGGCGTTCCCCCTCTACGTCCTGACGCTCGGGCTGATCTCGTTCGTCGTCAACGCGGTCCTGCTGCTCATCGTCGCCGGGATCTCGACCGGGCTGGGCTTCGGCCTGTCGGTGGAGTCGTTCGGCTGGGGCATCGTCGGGGCCTTCGTGTTGGCGGTCTTCGCCTGGCTCGTCGGCCTGGTCGCCCGTCCGGTCCTGGGCGGCCGCGGTCGCGCCTGAGGCCGGGCGACCATCGCGCCTGGTGGCCGGGCATCGCGTCCGGCGTCCGGCTGGGCCATGATGTGCACATGACCATGGACGCCGGCGCCCCGTCGCCCTTCCGTGTCTCCTTCGTCTGCAGCGGCAACATCTGCCGGTCCCCGATGGCCGAGATCGTCTTCGCGCAGGTGGCCGCCGACGCCGGCTTGGCGGACCGGTTCGTGGTCGAGTCCGCAGGCACCGGGGACTGGCACGTCGGCGAACCCGCCGACGAGCGCACGATCGCAGCCCTCGCGGCACGTGGATACGATGGCAGCAGGCATCGCGCCCGTCAGTTCGACCCGGACCGGTTCCCGGACCTCGACCTGGTGGTCGCACTCGACCGATCCCACGAACGCATCCTGCGCTCGTGGGCCCCCACCATGGACGACGCCGCGAAGGTGACGCTCCTGTTGCGGTACGACGACGCCTGGCCTCAGCAGGCCGACGTGCCGGACCCGTACTACGCGGACCGACACGAGTTCGACCGGGTGCTCAGCACGGTCGAACGGGCCTGCCGGGCGCTCTTCCACCAGCTCGAGCCGGCAGTCCGCCAGGGAGCCCCATGACCCCCCTTCCCCCGCAGCCGATCAGCCCGCTCGACGGGCGCTACTACCCGATCGTGCACACGGTGGGCGAGCACCTGTCCGAAGCCGGCCTCAACCGTGCCCGGATCCGGGTCGAGGTCGAATGGCTCGTGTTCCTCACCGACCACGCGATGTTCACCACCTCCCCGCTGTCGGTCGACGACAAGGCCGCGCTCCGTGCCCTGGTCGACGACTTCGGCCAGGAGCAGATCGCGGAGCTCGCCGAGATCGAGGCGACCACCCGCCACGACGTCAAGGCAGTCGAGTACTTCGTCCGCCGCCGTCTCAGCGACCTGGGCCTCGACGCCGTCGCCGAGCTGACGCACTTCGCCGCGACCAGCGAGGACGTCAACAACCTCTCCTACGCGCTGACCGTCCGTGACGCCGTCGAACACGTCTGGCTGCCGTCCGCACGCGCGGTCGTGGAGCGCCTGCGCGAGATGGCCACGAGCCTCCGGGCCGTGCCGATGCTCTCGCACACCCACGGCCAGCCCGCGACGCCGACCACGCTCGGCAAGGAGATCGCGGTCGTCGTCTACCGACTCGAGCGGATCCTGTCCCAGGTCGAGCGGGGCGAGTACCTCGGCAAGTTCTCCGGTGCGACCGGCACGTTCTCGGCGCACCTCGCCGCGGACCCGGAGGCCGACTGGCCCGCGCTGTCCCGCGAGTTCGTCGAGGGCCTCGGTCTGACGTGGAACCCGCTGACGACGCAGATCGAGTCGCACGACTGGCAGGCCGAGCTGTACGACCGAGTGCGGCACGCCAACCGCGTCCTGCACAACCTGGCGACCGACGTGTGGACCTACATCTCGATGGGGTACTTCACGCAGATCCCGGTCGCCGGCGCGACCGGGTCGTCGACGATGCCACACAAGATCAACCCGATCCGGTTCGAGAACGCCGAGGCCAACCTCGAGATCTCCTCGGCGCTGTTCTCCACGCTGTCCGAGACCCTGGTCACGAGCCGTCTGCAGCGCGACCTGACCGACTCGACCACCCAGCGCAACATCGGCGTCGCGTTCGGGCACTCGCTGCTCGCGCTCGACAACCTGCGCCGTGGTCTGGGCGAGATCGCGGTGAACGAGATCCGCCTCGCCGAGGACCTCGACCACAACTGGGAGGTCCTGGCCGAGGCCATCCAGACCGTGATCCGCGCCGAGGTCACGGCCGGGCAGTCGGACATCGAAGACCCCTACGCGATGCTCAAGGAGCTCACCCGGGGCAAGCGCATCGGGCGGCAGGAGCTCGTGGCGTTCGTGAACGGACTCGACGTCTCCGATGCTGCGAAGGCCCGACTGACGAACCTCACCCCGGCGACCTACACGGGCCTGGCGGACGAACTCGTCGACCGCCTCGAGGTCTGAGCCGGACCCGACCGGTCCGGCCGGCTCGTCGGCCTGGCCGGCCGGTGGTCAGCCGAGCCAGCCGGTGACCTTCCGCACCCAGCGGTGCCGGAAGGCCCGGGCGAGGGTCGTCTCGCCGCGGCAGTACCGGACGAAGTAGCCGCGGCCGAACGGCGTCTTCGAGATGAGGAAGTGGAAGCCGGCCGGGAACCGCGTGAAGACACGGAGCAGCTGTGCCCCGGCGTCGATCTCGGGGACCAGTTCCGAGCGCACCTGCGACTCGTAGCGGTCGAGCGCCGCGCGGTCACCGGCGACGTGCGCGGCAGCGGCGGTTCCGGCCCACTCCCCCGATCGCAGGGCGAACGAGATCCCCTCGCGCGTCCACGGCTCCAGGAGGCCCGCGGTCTCGCCCGCGAGCAGGACTGTGCCGCGGCGGAGCGGTGAGTCCCCCGTGCGCCACTGGGTGAGGTGGCCGCTGCTGCGGTCCTGGTCGGTCGGGTGCAGGCCGAGGCGCTTGATCCAGTCGTCCAGGTAGCGACGGGTCTGGTCGGCGTGGCCCTTCTGCTCGATGACCCCGACGGTCAGGGTGTCGGCTTTCGGGAAGACCCAGGCGTACGTGCCGGGGTGCGGGCCCCAGTCCAGGAGCACACCGGTGGCGGCGTCCTCGGGGCGACGCGGGACCTCGACCTCGAGTCCGAGGTCCGTGACGGCCATCACGGCGCCGACGTACCGTCCGACCCGACCGCCGGAGCCGTCGGCGCCGATCACGATGCGCGCGACCAGTTCGTCGCCGTCCGAGAGCGTCAGTCGGGTGCGGCCGTCCTCGTCGGCGAGCGCGCGGACGTTGGCGCCGTCGCGGAAGACGACCCCGGCCTCCTGCGCAGCGTCGACGTTCGCCTGGTCGAACCGCTCCCGGTCGACCATCGCGACGAACGGCACCTCGGTGCGGACCCGGGTCACGCGGCCCATGCGGTGCGAGAAACCGACTTCGGGTAGGTCCGCTTCGATGGTCGCGAGGGCGCGGTCGTTGAGCCGCCGTCGGGACTGCCCGATGATGCCGCCACCGCAGGTCTTGTACCGGGGGAAGACCGCCTTGTCGAGGAGCAGGACGCGGGCGCCGCCGAGCGCTGCGTGCCGGGCTGCGGTGGCACCGGCAGGGCCGGCTCCGACGACCACGACGTCCCAGGGCTGATCGGATTCCGTGTCCTGCATGGGGCCAGAGCCTACCGGCGACCGCCCTCACGACCGCCCTCGCGGCGATGGGAGCGGCTACGCTGACTGCGTCGGGCGTGCAGGCTGCCCCGCGGGGGGCCAGGAGTGGGGAGCGGGATCCGTGTCGAGGGACGTGAGCCGCAACACCGCCGTGCAGATCGTCGACGACCACGGGCTGCCGGGCGCGGTCCCGATGTCCACGATCCGCCGCCTCGTGCAGGAGGTCACCGGCCGTGAGGTCACCTACCGGTTGGTCCGCGGGCTCGCACACCAGGACGTGCACGGGCTCTGGGCCGGGTACGACGACGGGACCGCGGTCGTGTCCTACCCGCCGGCGCCCTCCGGCACGCAGCTCGTCGTCATCAACCACGAGCACGGCCACATGCTCATCAGCCCGGACGGACCGGGGGAGTCGCACGGCATCGACCCTCGGTTCGCGCGGTTCGTCCAGGAGAAGGTCGACGGCATCATGCCCGGCCGCCGGGTGGTCCGGTCCGGGGAGACCCTCGAGCAGGAGTACACGCCGGACCTCGAGTTCCTCTACGGGCACACGGACTTCTCGGAGGACGAGGAACGCCTGGCGGAGCTGGTCGGCGTGGAGCTCAGTGTGCGCGTGATGCGGCACGCCCGCGCACGGGGCCGGGACGTGCGGTTCGGGCGGGTGTTCGGCGGATGAACCTCCTGGACGGCTGGGTCTTCGTGGCGAGCGTGGTGACGGTGGCGTCCGTCGGCCTCGCAGCGCTGTCGATGCTGTCCCCGAACGTGCGCCAGCCGCTGCCGGCGCATCCGGACGCCGACGACCAGACCGGCCCCCGCTCGATGCTCGTACCCGGGGTGCTCGTCTGGGCGCTGGGGTGCACGCTGCAGGCCCCGTTCGTCTACCTCTTGGTCGACGGTCTGCTCGGCGGGCACAACGTCACGAACCTGGTGTACCGGTCCGCGGTGGTCGTCGCGCTCGGCTGCCTCGAGGTCATGGTCATCCGCGCCGAGCACGGTGAGCGCCGACCCCTCGGTGAACGCCTGACGTGGGGACTGGTCCTGGTGGCCGTCGCCGTGCAGGTCGCCCTCTTCGCGATGAGCGACTGGGCCGTCTCGGACCCGTTCCTCGGCCGGTACACGGGCGAACCGACCCGCGAGTTGTTCGCCGCGGTGCTGCCGATCTGCGTCGGACTGTACGGCGTGCAGGTCGCCGCGGTGGCGTTCCGGGGGCTGCCCCTCTACGGCGAGTGGACGACGCGGTGGGGCGTCTGGCTGATCGGCATCGCCGCGCTCGTCGACCTCGCCTGGATCACCGAGAGCCTGGCCGCGGGCGCGGTGCGGCTGTTCGTCGACCGGCACTTCGCCATGGTCGGCACCGTCGACCCGCTCTGGGAACTGGCCGTGGTGTCGATGGCGAGCCTGACCGCGGTCGGGGTCGTGTTCGCGGCCGCCCGCCCGGTCGTGGTGCCGGTGTGGCGCCGCCTGCTGCTCCTGGTCAGCCTGCCGATCACCGATCGCGCGATGGAGGCGCACCCGGAGTTCAGCGTCTACCCGCGGAGCGTCCGTCGGGCCCACGCGTTCCGGAGCCGCGGAGAAGAGGCCGAGGTGGCGCTCTACCAGCGGTGGGCGGAACTCGAGGACAACATCCGCCTCCGCCAGTTCCGGCCCCGCTGGTACGAACGCGGGGTCATCCACCTGATGGGCGTCGCTGCCACGACCGGCGTGACGGACTCCCTGATCGACGAACTCAGCCTGCCCGACGACGACGTCCCGGCCGGCGACGAGCACACCGAACGAGACCCGGAACGGATCGAGTCGACGCCATGAACCACGACAAGCTCACCGAGGCACAGCAGGCCCAGCGCGCCGAGCTCGCCCGCAAGCTGCACCTGCTCTGCAGCACCATCACCGCCCCTGACGGTGGCCCGGTGACGTACCCGAAGATCCGCGACTGGCTGGCCGACCGGGACGTCAAGCTCAGCCGGTCCCGCTGGGAGTACATGCGCCTGGGCAACCGCTACGTGGTCGATGACGAGCGGCTGCTGCATGCGATCGCGGAGTACTTCGAGATCGACCCGTCGTACCTGACCGGTCCGGCGAGCCAGCTCACCGAGACGATCGACGCCGCACTCCGGTTCACCCTGGCGGAGCGAACCAGCCCGGTCAGCCTCTACGCCGCCCGGACGCTGAACCAGGACGTGACCGCCGAGCACCTGGACCGCCTGACGGCGCTCCTGCAGGAGATCGAGGAGGCACGCGGCCGGTCGTGAGACGGGGCTCGGGACCGGGCCTGCCCGGACGGACCTGCCCAGACGGGACCTGCCGAGACGCGGGCTGGCCGGGGCCGGCCGGTCGTCGCGTGGTTCGCGCGCTCGGGCTGGCGATGCAGCCCGACCACCCGACCCCCTCAACCACGCACCCCGGACGACCGGTCGCCCCGTACCACCCCCGCGCTACGCCTGCAGCGTAGCGGCTCCCGGTACACCGGGCAATACGCATGGTGCGTAGCGGAGCGATGCGGCCCGTCCGGGCCGTCTCAGGCGGTGACGGCCGTGGCCTCGGCGACCAGGGCCTCCAGGACGATCCGGACCGCGGGTCGGACCGCATGGTCGGGACGGACGAGGGCTTCGATCCGTCGTCCGGCGCGGACGTCCGCCAGGGTCGCCAGCCGGAACCGGCCCGGTGCCCGAGTCCGCGAGGTGTACCGCGGGACGAGCGCGATGCCGTGTCCGGCCGCCACCAGGTTCTCGATGACGGGCAGGTGGATCGTGCGGAATGCGACCTCGGGCGGTGCGTCGGTCGCGGCGGCCATCGCGGTGAGCACCCGGTCGATGGGGTAGTCCTCCGGGACACCGATCCAGGTCGCGCCGACGACGTCCTCGATGCCGACGCGGTGCCGGTCCGCCAGCGGGTGGTCGAGCGGCAGGGCGACGTCGAGCGGTTCCCGGAGCAGCGGGACGGTCTCGACGCTCCGGCGGTCCGCGCCCCGGGCACCGTCCGGGCGGTGGCCGATGACGATGTCGTGGTCGGCGGTGAGCGGCGCGAACTCCCCCTCGCTGACGTCGACGTCCGAGAGCTGCAGCGCGATCCCGTGGTGCGCACGCATCCGGGTGAGCAGGCCGGGCAGCAGCAGCTCGGCGGCCGAGGGGAACACCGCCAGGTCGACCGTGCCGGTGGCCCCCGCCAGGTGCTCGGCCCACGCTGACTCGACGGTCGCCAGTGCCGTGGCGACGCCGGTGGCGAGGCCCGCCAGGACCCGCCCGTGCTCGGTGAGCCGGACACCGCGGCCGATGCGCTCGACGAGCGGGACACCGGCCTGCCGCTGGAGGGTCCGGAGCTGCTGGGACACCGCGCTGGGCGTCCGGTGGGTCGCCGTCGCGACCGCGGTGACGCTGCCCCGCTCGGCGAGTTCGCGGAGGACGGGAAGCAGGGCGATGTCGAAGCCGACCATGCAGGGACCCTACAACGACAGTGTCGGAACGTTCGCTGGTGCTACCGCGTCCGGTGCGGGACGATCGTCCGGTGCTGCTCCGCGACCGCATCCTGGCCCTCGTCGTCGCCGTCGCGTGGGGGCTGAACTTCCCCGCCACGGCGATCGCCCTCGAGCACTACCCGCCGTTCCTGCTCGCCGCACTCCGGTTCACGCTGCTCGCCGTCCCGACGCTGCTGTTCGTGCCGCGGCCGCCGATCCCGTTCCGGTGGATCGTCCTGGTCGGCGCGACGCTCGGCGTGCTGCAGTTCGCGTTCCTCTACCTCGGCATGGCGGCCGGCATGCCCTCGGGGTTGGCGTCGCTCGTGGTGCAGGCCTCGGCGCCGTTCACCGTGCTGCTCGCCGGGGTGCTGCTCCGCGAACGGTTGAGCGCCCGGCAGGTGGTCGGGGTCAGCATCGCCGTGGCCGCCCTCGCCGTGATCGCCCTGCACCGTGCCCAGACCGCGGCACTGCTGCCCGTCGTGCTCGTGCTCTGCGGCGCCCTCGGCTGGGCGATCGGCAACGTCGCGACCCGGAAGGCCGGCCCGGTGAACCCGCTGCACCTCACCCTCTGGTGGGCCGTGGTGCCGCCGATCCCGATGGCCGTCCTGTCGTTCCTGGTCGAGGGGCCGGACCGGATCGGGCAGGCGCTCGGCACCGCGTTCACCGCCGCCGCCGTACCCGCGGACCTCGCGGTCCTCTACATCGTGCTGGCGGCGAGCGTCGTCGGCTACGGCATCTGGTCGCGGCTGATGGGCAGGTACCCGTCGAGCACGGTCGCGCCGTTCTCGATGCTGGTGCCGGTCGTCGGGGTGCTGGCATCGTGGGCGGCGTTCGGCGAGGTCCCGGACCTGGTCGAGGTGCTCGCGGGCGCGGTGGTCGTGGGCGCGGTGCTGTGGTCGTCGCGGCCGCCGCGGGCCGGCGCTGCCGGTCGCGAGACGCCGCCGGGCGTCCGAGACGCCGCGGGATCCGGCGGCGTCTCGAGCACACCGGGGCGTCCTGCACAGACGCCGGCGTCTCGACCGTGGACGTCGGCGTCGGCGCCGACACCGGCGTCCCGCGGGCAGCAGCCCCCGGCCGCCGAGCTCAGCCCCGGTGCTGACGCCGTTCCGTGATGATCCCGGCGAGCGCGCCGTGCAGGTGCGGGTAGCGGAACACGTAGCCGGCCTCGGTCAGCCGCGTCGGTACCACCCACCGGCTCTTCAGCACGAGCTCGGTCTCGGTGCGGATGGCGAACGACCCGAGCTCGAGCATCCACCGCCAGGTCGGCAGGCCGAAGCGGCGCCCGACGGCGTCGCGCAGGGTCGCCATCACGGTGCGGTTGTCGGACGGCTCCGGGCTGGTGACGTTCACCGGTCCGTCGACGTCCTCGTGGTCGCGGATGAACCGGATCGCACCGAGGACGTCGTCGATGTGCACCCAGCTGAAGCGCTGCCGCCCGTGGGTGTGCCGGTCGTGGTGGTAGGTCCCCGCGGCCAGGCGTGCTCGGGTCGGGAACCACGGCCCGTCGTACTGGGGACCGCCGAGTCCGACCTGCGCCAACCGCAGGAGCGGCAGCAACGCACTGCCGTCGCCGAACACGATCGCCATCCGGAGCGCCACACGCCGTGTCCCGGGCAGGTCCGTCGCGAAGAGTGCGTCCTCCCACGCGCGGGCGACGGAGACCGAGAACCCCTCGCCGAGTTCACCGGTCGCCTCGTCCTGCGGCCGGTCGTCGGCGTGTCGGTAGATCGTCGCAGTCGAGGCGTTCAGCCACAGCGGCGGCGGGTGCTCGGCCGACCGGATCGCCTCGGCGAGTTCGAGCGTGGTGTCGACGCGGGAGCGCATGATCTCCGCTCGGTTCCGGCGCCCGTACCGGCAGTTGACGCTCTTGCCCGCCATGTTCACGACGAGGTCGGCACCGTCCACGAGTTCGCGGATCCGCAGGGTGTTGCCCCACACCGCGTCACCGGTCCTGCCGACGGTGACGACCTGGTACCCCTCGGCGCGGAACGCGTCCTGCAGGTGCCGGCCGACGAAACCACTCGCCCCCGCCACCACCACACGCCGCTGTTGCTGCTGCTCGTCCATGCTGTCCTCCCGGCTCCGGTCACACGTCGTCGGGCACGACGGCGTACCGGAACGCCCCCTCGTACCGGTACAGCGTGCCGATCACCGGCGCGGAGAGCGTCAGGGACACGCGCTGCTCGTCCGCATCGTCATCGAATCGTTCCGTCAGCTCCACCCGCGGCGCGATGACGACCGGGAGGCTCCACTCCCGACCCAGCGCATGCACGGTCACGCGGGTGGAGACCAGGCGGAGCGCCCCCGCGTCGGGTCCGGTCACGGGGACCTCGACCGCCAGGAGCGCGCTCACCCGGCCGCGGTGGCCGAGGTGGTCGACGAGGCCCTCCGGCTCCGCCGTGATCGCGTCGACCATGGTGCGGTCACCGTTCGCGAAGTGGAAGGTGCGGTGCGCGCGGACCGCTGGGCGCGCCTGCCGGCCGGGGTCCGTTCCCGGCCGTCCGCGACGCACCTGGACCGGGCGGTTCTCGACCGTGAACGGGACGTCGTGCTCCCACACCGGGAACATCACCCCGTCCCGCGCGAAGACGGCCAGGAGCGGCCAGAGCCAGCGCCTCGGGGTGCCGACGACGGAGAAGACGCCGGTGCCGCGGCCGACGTGTCCGGGCGGAACCGCCCCGAAGTAGGTGCGGAGCCGCGGGTGGAGCGCCGCGAGGCCGTCGTCGGGCGCGCTCAGTCGGTACGGCGACCCGGTCACGCTCCGATCCTGGCACGCCGTCGGAGGCGGCTCCTACGATGGGCGACATGGGACACGAGCACGGCCACACGCACGGACACGCGTCCGAGCGTGCGCTGCTGATCGCGTTCTGCATCTCGGCGAGCATCCTGCTGGCCGAGGTCGTCGGCGCGGTCGTCACCGGGTCGCTCGCACTGCTCGTCGACGCCGGGCACATGGTCGTCGACACCGGTGGGCTCGGGATCGGCCTCGTCGCCACCCGGCTCGCCCGGCGCATCCCGACCGCACGGCGCACCTGGGGGTACCAGCGCGCCGAGGTCCTCGGCGCGACGGCCCAGGCGGCGATCCTGCTCGCCGTCGGCGTCTACGTCGTGATCTCGGCGGTGCGACGGTTGTTCGTCCCGGAGGAGATCGACGCCGGACCGCTGCTGGTCTTCGGCTTCGTGGGGCTCATCGGCAACCTCGTCGCGTTCGCGGTGCTGGTCCGGGCATCCGGTGAGGGCTTCACCTCGCGGGCCGCTCGGCTCGAGGTCCTCAACGACACCCTCGGGTCCGTCGCCGTCATCGTCGCGGCCGTCGTGCTGTTCCTGACCGGGTGGCAGCGAGCCGATTCCGTCGCCGCACTGCTCATCGGCGTGCTCATCCTGCCCCGGGCCGTGAAGCTCCTGCGCGAGACCGCCGACGTGCTGCTCGAGGCGACCCCGCGTGGCCTGGACCTGGACGCCGTCCGCGGACACATCCTGGAGCTCGACCACGTCATCGCGGTGCACGACCTGCACGCCACGCTGGTGTCGACGGGCGTCCCGAACCTCACCGCGCACGTCGTGGTGGACGACCACTGCTTCACGACCGCGCACGCGCCGGCGATCCTCGACGAGCTGCAGCAGTGCGTCGCCGAGCACTTCGACGTGCCGGTCGAGCACTCCACGTTCCAGCTCGAGCCCGCTTCGCACCAGCGGCACGAACACGAGGTGCACGCCTGACCGGTGCCGGTGCCGATGCCGGTACCGGTACCGGTGCCGATGCCGATGCCGACGATCGTCTCGGCGTGGTGGCCGGCCGGCGCCAGCCGGTCAGCAGTCGGAGTCGCGCGTCGGGTACGCGGTGATCACCCGCTCGGTGGTCGCCGAGACGATCACCTTGACGAACCCGTCCGGGCTGGGCGTGCTGCCGTCGTCGAAGCGGACGGGTGCGGCGTAACAGACCTTGCCGTCCCCGGCGTCGACGGGAAGCCCCTTCTGCGGATTCGTCAGCGCCGCCCGCACCGCCGTGAGCATGGCGTCGTCCCAGTCCCGCTGCGTGGTGTGCCCCGCCAGGACGTCCTGCCAGTCGCGGGTGTGCCGGACGCGGATGTGCTCGTAGCCCTGCGCCGAGGTGCCGCACTGCAGCACGACCTCGCCGAGTGCGGCCGTGTCGTACCGCGCGACCGAGGCGCGGCCGTCCGACGCGCACCGGTCGAGGACCGCGGTGCCGGGCAGGTCCGGGCCGCTGCGGGTGATGACCGCGACGCTGCTGTCGCTGCCGGTGTCGGTGCTGCCGGTGTCGGTGCTGCCGGTGTCGGCGCCCTGGCCGGCCGGAGCGGTCGCCGTTGCCGAGGGAGCCGCGGAGAGGACGGCGTCGTCACCCTCACGGGCGTTCGTCAGCGCGAAGCCGCCGATCACGACGACGGCGGCGACCACAGCGGCGATGCCGGTCAGGGCGGAACGAGAGCGCTGGGCGGGCATGCGGCCAGTATGCCGGAGGGGTGCGGGCCTCCCGGCCGGAGGGCCGCATGCCCGAGACGCCGCTGGATCCGGCGGCGTCTCGCCGAGTCCGCGGCGTCTCTCGCAGACAGGCCCGTCTCGGCCGGGAGGCGCGTGCCGGTCAGGCGCGTGCGGCCAGTCGGGCTCCGGCGAAGACCGCGAGCGCCGCGACGAGCACCACGTACCCGATGAGCACCGGCAGGGTGGGCAGTACGAGCAGCGCGGCGCCGACCGCGACGACCGGCACGGTGAGCCCGGCGTAGGCGATGAGGAAGGTGGCCGCGAGGACCCCGCCGCGCTCCTCCGGGCCGACGAGGGCACCGGCGCTGCCGATGGAGGCGCGGAAGAGGAGGCCGACGCCGGCACCCGCGACGACGCCACCACCGATGAAGCCGGCGACCTGGAGGACCACCGCGGACACCGCGAGGACGGCGAGCCCGCCGACCAGCAGGACGACGCCGAGACGGATCTGGGTGCGCTGCGGGAGCTTCGCGAACACCACCTGGGACAGGGCACTCGCGGCGAAGACGCCGAAGGTCGTCGCGCCGGCGGCCAGCCGGTCGGTCACGTGGAAGGTGGTGCCGAGGAACGTCGGCGCGACCGACGTGAAGAGCCCCTGCACGGCGAGCGCGGCGAAGGCACCGGTGCCGGCGGCCCAGAACGCGGCGCCCTGGCCCTCGGGTGCCCGCAGCGGCTGCGGGTGGTACGGCACGGGCTCGGTCGGACGGTCGACGGTCTCCGGGACGGCGAGGACGACCACGAACGCGATCACGAGTGCCACGACGAACACCACGTACGGGACCATCAGCGGCCGTCCGACGAACTCGGCCAGCGCGCCGCCGATGAGTGCGCCGAGGGAGAGTCCGCCGAGGTTCACCACGCCAGCTGCGACGCTCGCGCCCTTCGCGGAGGACTCGTCACCGGTCGCCCGGACCTTGAGTTCCCCGAGGTGCGCGGTCGCCGTGGCGGTGAGTGTCCCGACGCCGAGACCGGTGACGAGTCGCGCGACGATCAGACCCGTCACGTCGTTCCAGACCAGGAACAGGACCGCGGCGACGAGTTCCAGCGCGATCGAGACGAGGATGAGCGGGCGACGACCGTGCACGTCGCTGAGGTGCCCGGCGAGCCACAGGGACCCGACCACACCGAGCCCGTAGGCGGCGAAGACGACGGTCGTGG
Source organism: Curtobacterium sp. MCPF17_011 (assembly GCF_003234145.1). Lineage (NCBI taxonomy): Bacteria > Bacillati > Actinomycetota > Actinomycetes > Micrococcales > Microbacteriaceae > Curtobacterium > Curtobacterium sp. MCPF17_011. The sequence continues at coordinate 206,462 of NZ_QKSK01000006.1, read as the reverse complement.
TGAAGGTCGGGAAGCCGTCTCGTGCCTGGTAGATGACGTAGAGCGGCGCGGGGACGGTCGCGAAGGCCATCACCGATGTGAACGCGAAGGCGACGGCCCAGAAGCCGTAGCCGTGGCGCCGGCGGGTGTGCGCAAGACGGCCGCGAGGGGCCGGAGCGGTGGCCGGTGAGCCGGTCGCCGGAGGTTCGATGACGGTTGACATGCTCCGATGCTCGCGCGGCCCGTTCATCGGGTCAAACGGATCATCTTGATGTGCGCCATCGAGATCATCGATGATGGTGGCATGGAGACCCGCCTGCTCGAACAGTTCCTCAACGTCGCGGCCGAGGGCAGCGTCACCCGTGCGGCCGAACGGCTCTGGGCTGCACAGTCGACCGTGTCGGCCGGCATCGCGAGCCTGGAACGGACGCTCGGAGTGCGGCTCTTCGAACGCGGCGGCCGACGCCTCGTCCTGACCGCCACCGGCGAGGACCTGCTGCCCCATGCCCGCGCCGTCCTCGAGTCGCTCGACCGGATGCGCGACGTCGCCGCGGTGTCCGACGCCGAACTCCGCGGCCGGGTCCGGTTGGGGATCTTCACGAGCATGGACGTCGTCGACCTGACCGGCGTCCTGCGCGGCTTCCGGCAGCGCCATCCGCTGGTCGCCGTCGAGCTCATGACCTCACCGAGCGGGACCACGGGGCTCGTGCAGGACCTGGTCGCGGGACGGCTGGACCTCGCGTACACCGGCCTGCCGACGACCCCGTCCGGTGTCGTCGTCGAACCCCTGCGCGAGATGCCGTTCCGGGTGTTCGTCGCCGCCGACCACCCGCTCGCCGGTCGCTCCTCGGTGTCGCTGGCGGAACTGGCTGACGAGTCCTTCGTGGACACCGCGCACGGGTTCGCCAACCGGATGATCCTGGACGGTGTACTCGACCGGCTCGGCATCCGGCGCCGGGTGGTCGCCGAGATGAACGACATGCCCGCGGTGGTGCGCTTCGCGTCGGCGGGCATCGGCGTGGGCGTCGTCCCGGACTCGGGCGTCCGCCACGACGGTGCCGTGCTGGAGCTCGAGGACGAGGTCGAGTCGCTCCGGATCGGACTCGCGATGCGCAGCGTCCCGGAGCCCAACCGGGCGACGCAGGCGCTGGCCCGGGCGATCGTCGCAGCGCGGCGCTGACGTCGCGGGCACGGAAGCCCCGGGCACGGACGTCCCGGGCGGTGGCGTCCCAGCGCCGGGTGGCCGCACCGAGCGGGACCACCGCCCGTGCGTCAGCCGCGGAGCAGCGGCGCGATGCTCTCGACGGACCGTCGTGCGGCCGCCGTGGTCGACAGGAAGCCCACGAGGACGATCGCCGCGCCGATCCCGACGACGATCCACCACATCGGGTGCGTGGCCACCGCGAACCCGGACCCGACCGTCGCGACCGCGCTCGCTCCCGTGACCGTCCCGGCGAGGGCGACTCCGAGCGACACCCCGGTCTGCCGGCTGGTCGAGGCGACGGCGGCAGCGGAGCCGGACTGGGCGCGGGGCATCCCCGACACCGCGGTGTTCGTGATGGGTGCGTTCACCATGCCGAACCCGAAGCCGAACAGCACGAACGCCGCCACGAGGACCCACATCGGCGTCGACGCCTGCACGGTCGTCAGGACCGCACCGGCACCGGCGATCCCGATGCCGGCGAGGACGAGCGGCACCCTCGTACCGACGGTGCCGATGAGCCGGCCGGAGATCGGCGACACGAGCATCGTCATCAGGGCGGAGGGAAGCGTCCAGAGGCCCGCCTCGAACGGGGTCATCCCCCGGACCTCCTGGAGGTAGAGCGCGCTGAGGAACAGGAACGCCCCGTTCGCACCGAACGCCACGAGTGCGGTGCCGACGGCGGAGGAGAACGGGATGCTCCGGAAGAACCGGAGGTCGATCAGCGGCTCGGCGGTGCGCCCCTCGACGACCACGAGGGCGACCAGCGCCGCGGCCGCGAGGACGAAGAGTCCGAGCGCGCCAGGCGATGCCCAGCCCAGGCGCGGACCCTCGATGAGACCGCCGACCAGGCTCGCGAGCAGCACGATGACGATGCCCTGCCCGAGCGGGTCGAGCTTCCGCGGCTTCGGCGAACGCGACTCCGGGACGAAGAGGAACGTCAGCACGACCGCGGCGATCCCGATCGGGACGTTGATGAGGAAGATCGCCCGCCACCCCACGGTGTCCGTCAGCGCGCCGCCGACCAGCGGTCCGACGCCCATCGAGACACCGACGACCGCACCCCAGACGCCGACGGCGCGGGCTCGCTCCTTCGCGTCGTCGAAGGTCGCCGTGATGATGCTCATCGCGACCGGGTTCATCATGGACCCGCCGACCGCCTGGACCATGCGGAAGACGACGAGCCAGCCGACACTCGGGGCGAGCGAGCACAGCAGCGACCCGGCCGTGAAGAGCGCGAGCCCGACCTGGAACGTCGTGCGCCGGCCGATGCGGTCCGCCGTCGAACCGGAGAGCAGCAGCAGGCTGGCGAGGACGAGCGTGTAGGCGTCGATGGTCCACTGCAGGCCGGAGATCGTGCTGTGGAGTTCGCGGCCGATGGACGGCAGTGCGACGTTCACCACGGTGGCGTCCATCGACACGATGAACAGGCTCATGCAGCAGACCGCGAGGATCAGGTACCGGTGCCGGTAGCGAGCCGGGAGGCGCGGATCACCCTGCTCGGGCCGGTGCGATCCCGACGTGGTTCGTCGGGTCGTGGACTCAGTGGAAGCCGTCGTCGTCTCCTCGTCCGGGGGTGTTGTGGCCGCCGAGCATGTCGTTGTCGTCCTGGTCGGTGGTCGAGGTCAGCTGGAGCATGGCCATGACGACGACCACGACGACGAAGCTCACGCCGAAGAAGATCAAGGACAGCGTGGGTTCACGCGTCGACATCAGCACGACGAGCCCGACGACGACCGCGATCACGGCGGACATCCCGAGGAGCTCGGCGGGACGCAGACGGTCGCGGCGGGTGGGGGTGCTCATGCGTGTGGTGCTCCGTCCGGGGCGACCGCCGGGGCAGCCGTTCCCCACTTGTGCGAGAGGCCGGCGATCAGGTGGAAGACCGCCGCGATGGCGAGGTAGGCGCCGAGGAGACCGACCAGGACGATCGACGCGTCGAGGGTGCCGGTCACCCGCTCCACCCCGCCGAGCTGCTGCGAGTAGTCCGGCGGCGTCAGCAGGAACGCGATCGCGAGCAACAGCGTGAGGCCGCCGACCGTCGTCCAGTCGCGGGCGAACGGCGAGCGCCGACGGGCCCGCAGACCCTGTGACAGTTCGAGTGCGCCGGTCAGGACGGCGAACGCCACGACCAGGGTGATGAACGCCGGCAGTCCGAGGCCGTTGCACGCGAGCGCCGCGACACCGGCCACGACCGAGAGCGCAGCCTGCGCGAGACCCGAGCGTCGTGAGCGGTCGTCCCCGGGGAGTCGGGACGCGCTGCCCCAGGCGAGCACCGCGCCGTCCACGAGGGCGAAGACACCGAACAGCACCAGGCCGAAGCCGGCCGAGTGGTTCGGGGAGAACGTGATCACCATCGCGATCACGGCTGCCGGAACGGCCCGGAGGACCGGGACCGGCCAGTACCGTGCTCGCTGCGCGGCGTCGTCCACGGAGTGGGACACGGGACCTCTCTCGGGCTGTCGGTTCGTACGGTCGATCCTACCGCCGTCGATGTGGGCACCTGTCCGGCGGGACCGCGGCGGGGTGGGCGGTGCACCCACCCCGCCGGCGCCCTACCCCCGTCCGGCCTGCTGGGCCAACTCCGAGAACAGGTCCGATCCGGAGGACAGGGTCGTCTCAGAGCACAGGGCCGTCTCGGAGCACTGACCCGATCCCGCGCACTGGCCCGCCTGCGTGCACTGGCCCGTCTCGGCGAGATGACCGGACTCGGCGCTCTGCTCGGTGACCTGCCACGACTCGGTGGACTCCGCTCCGTCCTGGGTCCGGCGGTGGCGGAGCATCCACACGACGACCCCGGTGCTCGTCAGCAGGAGCCCGGCCAGCCCCACGAGCGCGAGTCCCTGCACTCCCGTGTAGGCCAGCGCGCCCGCCCGTGGCGGTGCCGGCTGCCCCGGCTCGGTGCCCGCCGGGGTCGAGGCACTCGGTCCGCCCGGTCCGGAGACCGCGCCCGGCAGCCCGCCAGTGCCCGGCGTCGCTGTCGCGTCCGGCCCTCCGGTCCCGCCCGGGCGGTCAGGGTCACCGGGCCCGTCCGGCTCGCCCGGCCCATCAGGCTCACCTGGCCCATCGGGCTCACCTGGCCCGTCCGGCTCACCCGGCTCGTCCGGGTCGACGACCTGGATCGGCACCTCCGGCGACTCCTCGCCACCGTCCGGGTCGGTCGGAGAAGTCCCGGTGGCCACGTTCACCACGTCGGAACCGTCTCCGGAGTACCCCGGGTCGAGTCGCGCGCGGAACTGGAAGGCGTGCTCCTGTCCCGGCCCCAGGTCCCCGCCGCCGGTGCACGTCACCCGCTGCCCCGCAGCCGTGCACGCATCACCCGAGCCACCCGAGCCACCTGGACCACCCGGACCGACGAACGTCAGCTGCGCCGGCAGGTCGTCGACGGCCCCCACGTCCCGCGCCGTCGACGGACCGTCGTTGCGTGCGGTCACGGTGTACTCGAGCTCGTCCCCCGGCTCGACCTGTCCCGGGGTCACGCTCTTGTCGGTCGACACCTGGGCGATCATGGCAACGGGTGCCGCAGCCCGCGAGGTGTTGTCCGACGGGTTCGTGTCGGACAACCCGGGGGCGGTGTCGATCGTCGCCGTGCTCGTGACCTGACCGGAGGCCCCGGGGTCGAGTCGCCCCTCGATCATGATCGTCGCCGCGGCACCGCGGGTGAGTCCGACCGCGGTCGAGACGTCCCCGCTCCCCGACGCGTCGCGGCAGGCCGAGGGGCCGGGCACGCTGCAGGTCCACGTGACGTCACGGAGCTGGTCGGGGACGTCCACCGTCACCGGGCTCGGGTCGGATGCGTTCACCCCGACGTTCGACGCCGTGACGGTGTACCGGACACGGTCCCCGGCGACGACCGGCGGCATGTCGTGCTCGACACGGAGGTCGGCGGGCTGGGCCACACGGAGCGCGTCGATCTCGTGCACGCTCCGGAACGACCCGGTGGCCGCGGTGAAACCCAGCCGGAGGGTCTCCGGGAGCGGCGCCTGGCCCGGGCCCTGCAACTGCACGTGGTCGAGTACGGTGCGGTCGGCACCGCCCGGGAAGGACAGCCGGACGGTGAGGGTCAGGCCGTCGTCCTCGGGCTGCAGGACGACACGCACCTTCCGCGGGACCCGGGAACCGGTCGCCACCCCGCCGTCGATCACGGCGTGCTGGACGAAGCGGTACCCGGTCGTGCCGTCACCGGAACCCCGGATCGTCACGGTGTCGGGGGTGCGACCAGGGCCGCTGTCGTTGAACGGCAGCGAGAAGTTGCCGTACTGGTCGAGGGCCACGGCAGCGAACGCGCCCGGCAGACCGGGCAGCGTGCAGGTCGACTGTCCCTGGGTGTCCGCGGCCCGGCAGGAGTACCCGAGGGCGGCACCGTAGGCGCCGACACCCGGTGGCACGGAGCCGTCGGCCAGGGACAGGAGCAGGCCGTCCGCCCCTTGCGCGTCCTCGGTGTACATCGCGTAGTCGTGCTTGGGTGTTGCTGGGTGGTGCAGATGCGTGTGGGTGGCGGAACCACACGGGTTTGACCGTCGGTGAGATGCGCCGGAAGTAGCCCCGTGGTGGGGCTTTTGCGGACTGCCTGCGGACTAGGAGCGCCTACCGCGCAGCTGCGAAGGGGCGTGGCCATCACGCTTCCGTTTTCGGCCGAGTGATCGGGCTGATTGCTTCCAGGGGTCGCGAGGTCGCGCTAAGTGCTCGCGCACCTCGCTCGGCCAGAAACGGTGTTGACGGCCGACGCGAAATGAGGGGAAGAGGGGGTCTTTGCCCAACTCTCGCGCCTTCCACTCAGAGATGCTCAGCAGCACGGCGAGGCCACTTACATCGACTGCGTTCTCGTCCATGATCGGACCGTAGGACACCAGCGTCGCGACTGATTGAACGTCCAGGAGTGTGGGCGTGTGTTGGGCATCAGACCGTTCGGGCGCTAAGTCCCCCGTCTGGTCAGCCAGGCGCGGCGAGTCGCCACTAGACGCGGTCCGGGACGTCAGGAAGCGTTGTGAGCATGGATTTGGACGACGTGAGTTCGCTTGAGACGGCTGCCGAGTACTTGAAGATGACGCCGGAGAAGCTGCGGCGGATGGCGCATCAAAAGAAGGTGGGTCACATCCGGGCGGGTCGGCAGTACTTGTTCCCCCGGGAGGCACTCGAGACGTATGTGAAGGAGAACATTGTCGAGCGTCTGCCACCGAGCGTGAACCCGTGGGGCATCTCGGACCGTTCGCTACGACGCCTGCGCGAAGAGGACCGACGTGGTCAACAGCGCTGGTAGCACTGGCGAACGCCTACGGCGTCGGTCCGCTCGGTGGAAGGAAGTCCACGCCATCGAGTGCACCCTCGAGCTCTTCCCGTAGCTTCGCGACGATGCGTTTCTGCGTCGGTTCGAGCACGTCGAGTGCTCGCCCGGCGACGCTGGCAGCTTGCCCGAGCCGGCGGAGCAGGTCGCGTCGCTCCAGCAGGGTGTCGGCCCGCTCTACGCCGATGTACTCGCGGAGCTTGTCGAGGTAGGGGCGGCGATGCTTCTCGAATTGGGCGCGTGCTTCGTCCGGGCTGAGGTTGTGGTCGTTGCCGTCCCAGTCGGTGACCGTTGTGCCGTTGATCGAGTCTTCGGCGAGCTGGCGTTCCTCGGTTTCTATCTCACCGAGCAGGCGATGCGGCCAGCGTTGCGCGGCTGTTCGCGCGATGAATGTGGTTGTGGTCCAGGGAACGTGCAGCACCTGATCGTGGACGAAGCCGGGGGAAGCTCGCAGTTCCTCCTGCGTGACTCCCAGGTGCGCTGCTAGGCCGGGAACGTCGAGGACCACAGTGGTGCCGGCACGGTCGCAGTTGAACTCCGCGAGTTGCATGGGCACGAGCCGCAGGAAGATGTGCTCTACGACGTGGAGGTCCCCGGACGACACCCACTCTTTGCGGATGGCTTGGAACTTCCGGTCGAGCTCGATGTACTCGTGCCGGTCGTCCCACAATGCTTCTAGTCGTGCGGGCGACACCCAGCGGCGTTCGCCCTGCCATTGGTCGTCGACGAGCTCGATGCGCACGCGCGGCGGTCGCTTGTCGCCGACGGTGAGGACGACAGCTTCGTGGAACTGCGCAGAGTCGAGGGCAGTGCGGTACGCCCAGGTCTGCCCGAGCTTGACGTCTGACAGCGATGCCATGCCGTCATAGTCTCAGGTGTCTCTCGTTCCTCAGCCCGAACAGGGGCAAGCGCAAGCGTCGCTTGTCCGGGAGGATGGCGACATGGGGACCTCCACTTACTCACAGCGCCAAACTCGCACCCGCGACCTGATTCGGGTGCTCATGGCGCTCCTCGTCGGGTGCGGGCTCGTGTTCGGTACCGCGACGACAGCTCAAGCGGCCGATGACGGTGTGAAGATGCCGAACGTGGTCGGGGTATCGGCGAAGACGGTTCGCGCTTTTCTGAGCGAGGAGGGCTTCGACGTGAAGCTTAAGCCGAAGGCGCACGGGCCGGTGATCATGGCTTCGCACTGGAAGGTCACGAAGCAGAGCGTGAAGGCCGGCGAGCCGATAGAGGCTGGCGACAAGATCACGCTGACGGTGAAGCTGAAGAAGAAGTACGCGCCGGCTGCGACTGACGATGCTGCTGCCCCGTCCGAAGAACCCTCTGAAGACACTTCGGCGTCAGACGTACCGGCCGAATACACTTCTGCACTGCGGTCTGCCCAGAGCTACTCCGACACGATGCACATGTCGAAGGAGGGCATCCGCGCTCAGTTGACCTCTGACGTTGCCGACAAGTTCTCTCCTGAGGCTGCGGCTTACGCCGTCAAGCACGTGAAGGCTGACTGGAACGCGAACGCTCTCGCTAGCGCGAAGAGCTACCAGGAGACGATGAGCATGTCGCCTGAGGCGATCCGTGACCAGCTCACGTCAGACATGGCCGACAAGTTCACGCCGGAGCAGGCGGACTTCGCGGTGCAGCACCTCAACGACTGAGCTCGCACCGCACCACAGAGCCCCGCCAGCGACGTTTCGCTGGCGGGGCTCTGTCACCGGCACCCGGCATCATCACCGCATGGCTGAGCATCAATGGTCTCCCCCGGAGCATCAGGACGTCACCCTGCACCAGCCGGTCGGCTTCGACCCCGAGCTGGCGGGCCCTTTGACTCCGATCGACCCTCCGCAGCCGGTGTGGGCTGACATCAAGTTCGAGCAGATCCCCGAGAAGCTGCACCTGAAGTGCTTTGCTGTGGCGTCATCTGAGGTGGCGGTCCTGGTGCACACCTCATGGCAGGGACGGCTGCAGGAAGTCCTGGTCGACCGTGACTACGTGTTCCGTCGTCAGCTCGACCGGGACGTCCGCTGACTAGCTATCGCAGGGACGGCGCGACGGAGTTCTTCTCGTTAACGTCGATGACCTGCCCGTCGAGGGTGAAGACGTCAACGAGGACGCCGATCCCGAAGAGCCCGAGGGTGAACGTGTAGAGGATGCCGGTGCCGATCTTCCCCATGTAGTAGCGGTGTGCGCCGACGACGCCGAAGAAGTAGATCCACTTGTAGGCGGTGCCGATGTGCTTCTGCGGGCGGGCGTTCGTGTAGGCCTGCTCGGGGGTGGTGGCGGGGGCGGTGCTGGTCATGTGGGGTCTCCTGCTTGGGTCACTGGTGAGCGATCCCCACCTCCGGGAAGGTATCGGCGCAGCGTCGTCGAAGCGACGCCCCCAAGGTGGGGTGGTTCAGCCGCCATCAGTGTCGGAGGGTCCCCGCTACCGTCTCGCTGTGGCTCGTAGACGGCGTGACAGGTGGTCGTTGGGTCCGGCGCTGTCCCTGCCCGAAACGGCGTACGGAGGCCCCGTCTACGACCTGACAGAACCCGACCCTGTGCTGGCATGGCTGCAGTTCCCGGATCGCGTCCTCGAGGTCGACGCGCACGTGATCGCGTGGACTGATCGGGCGGTTCTCGTCGAGTGGGGCTTCGGGCAAGCTGCCGAGACCGCCTGGGTGTGGCGGGAGGCAATACGGCCTCTGTAGACGACAGCCCCCCGCACTAGGCGGGGGGTTAACTGCTGAACTGCCACTCGCTCTCTCACCCGAATCAACCAGACTCCCGGGGCTCGATCCCGGACCTCTCGACGTCTTGCCGACGCCGTACTCCTGCCTCTATGTTCCCAAGGCATGGGCGAAGATTTCACAGGCGGACGATTCGTTACGGTCTCCCCCGAGGCATCTCGACGGATCCTGACCGAATGGCTCTTTCTCAAGACCGTCGCGGACGTCGAGCAACGCCTCCTGTCTGAGGATCGCTACACCGTCCTCGGTCTGGCTCCCCTTCTGCGCAAGCTCTTCGTTGACGCGGAGCCTCTGCTTCAAGCAGTTCGGAGGAACCGTCAGCAGCCCGCCGTCGGTTTTCATCTAAACCCGTTCGTTCCCGCAACCCAGGTGGAGGGCCAGCCTGGATGGCGTATCGCTCTGCAGTTCGGGCGTGACGAACTCGTCGGCGGCGCGAACTCCCCGCGTCGGTCTCCCAAGCAGTTCATGTCTGCCCCAGTGGCGTCCTGGCGGGGTGTGGCGTTGACTGTGCGCGAGATCGTCAAACACTACTCGAACATCGAAGGTGGAGTGCATCTCGGACTGCCAGAGCGCGACTTCAGTGACGTACTGCTCGCCATCTTCCCGCCGTTGTACGACCAAGTTCCCGACCCCGTCCGCATCCTCATTCCGCTGGCCCAGGTGGCAGCCGAAGGTCTCCGCGAGCTGCGCGACGACATCGTCGCCGCCCCTTTTCGCGAGTAGCCAGCTTCCAGTGCCGCACTAGGCTCCAAGCATGCTCATTGCTGACTCCCCCTTCGCGCCCGACACTGCATCGGGCTGGACAACGGTCGCAATCAACTTGGTGATCAGCAGCGCAACAGTTTGGGCTCTCATCCTGACCATGAAGACGAATCGCCGATCTATTAATCGTGATCACGAACGCGATCAGCGGGAGCGCCAAGATGCACTCGAGCATCGCGCGGCACGGCAGGCCGCGTCCGTCCGACTAGCAGTAAAGCGGGAGCGTATTCAGGCAGGAACGGGCCGCGCAACGTACACCCCGTCGATCGTGAACGAATCCGCCAACACAGTCTTCTCGGTGACCGTAGAGTGGGTGCAGGTAGACAGCGACGGTCAATGGCAACGCCGCCGCGACGTGACTGGCCTCATGACGAGGCAGTACATCGGCCGGGTTGCGGGGAGTTCCGCTCAGGACGGCGGGCTTATCTGGGAGAATGACTCTGCTGCCGATGACGAGGCCGATCTACCGCTCCGCCTCACCTTCGTCGACGCGTACGGCGATAAGTGGCAGCTGGACCCCGATCACACGCTGACGTTGCTCGCCGCCGCGACGGTCCGACGTTCGTAGCAGCATCGACGAGAGTTACCCTCGAGCTCCCAAAAAAACCCGAGGGGCATGTCGTCGCACTGAAGCCGCCGACCCTGCGTCATCGCGTCGGGCTCAACCGGCCGTCCTCGTCGAATGCGGCGTCGCGGGGGCCGCCGCGCGCGTGGCCGTGGCGCGACGCCCTCTCGGGGCGAGATCTGAACTAGCCAGTGGTCAAGACGTCGGCGACGAGTCGGACTCGTAGCTTTCACCTGCCCGGTTCTCAACTTCTTCTAGCGTTACAGGAAGCCTGAAAATGGGCACTTCCATACGCATGGTCGCCTCCATAATCCTGTCACGGTGCATCGAGAAAGTGCTCTCGAGCGCGAACTCGTGCACCAGTTCAGTGAATTTGTCTCTCGACTCAGCCACCCCGGGATGGTTAGCAACATTCACGCGTATTACGTACTCGGTCAAGACCTCACAGTGAGGCTCTTCCTCATCTTCGCCCTGTATGACTATTTCGAAGCGGGAACCAACCTGCACAACCGTTTCAGTCTCAAAGTTGAGATCCGAAACCGCTACCGAAATCTGCGCCGTCGAACGCCCCACCGGTATCGCAACTCCACGGCTGGCTTTCATATCCGTGAGGAATACGTCAAGAAGCTTGAGGTCAGATTCCACTGCGCACCCTACGAGCCTTTCGATCGCTATGGCGGCCGACCGCATCGGTCCCCAACTGGTAGGCGTCGGCGGAGAACCTTATCCGAGCGACGTCGTAGTAGCTAATCCCCGTCGATGGCTCGTGCGTACCGGTGTACCGAAGGGGGCCGATGGCCTCGAGCGCGGGGTCAGCAGCTTCACGGTGCCAATGCACTGAGGTAACGCCGGCGGGAGAAGCGCCCACCTGCTCAAAATGATCGACAACAGAGCAATAGGGGTCCCGTTTGGCTACGAGTTCGATTTTGACGGACCGACCAAGCAAACTTAGGTATCGAACGAAAGCCTCGAAGCGCAAGGTATCTTCGCCAGAAAAAACGCGCTGCACACGATCTACAGGAACACCGAGGGTTTTAGCGATACCCGCGTAATCCAGAGCACCCGAATCATTTATCACGCGTTCAAACAGTTCTTCAAGCTTCAACTGCGCTTCTGCCAGCGCTAGCTCCGCTCGGCCTCTAGGATCAGACTCAATCTGCTCGACGAAGCTTGCACCTTCATGCTGCTCGGTCATAAGCCAGATCCTCCTCTTTGACTTCGATTGCTTCGTCGATGTTATCATCGCCTGAATAACGGCCCGTTTTTCCAAAGCAGAATCCGAGTCGAATCTGCTCCGCGAAAATCGGATACTGCCACATCTCATCGGATTCCCCGCGGTGCCCTTCAGCACGACTCCCAACCCGCTCATGCGTCACGCAAGCACCCTTGCCGTCGGTGTCGTAGAAAGTCACTCGCTTAGCCGCACGCTTGAACTCCCACAGGCCGTCTTCTAGGTCGTTCACCTGCCGCGTACTGTCCGGCACACCCTTATTTGCGAAGGCGGTGATGATTCGAACGAGAACGGCGCGGTCATTAGGTTGCGCTTCGTCCGGCCACGGATCGCCGTCCTGACGGTCCGGATCGGCTTCCCAGGTGCCCCTACTTAGAGTGGCAAGGAACTCTTGGGCGGGCTGCGAGCCGTCTTCGCGAACGCTGAACCAGACCTTGTGGACAGCCCCGTGGATGAACAAGCTCCGCATCACCACTCCCGGCCTCCAGCTGAGCACATCGATTCAGTATGACGCAGCAGGCTGAGAGGAGCAATGCGGGCATCCGCGGTGGGGAGCCATACCGCCACATGCCCTGCCACTCCGACGAAGCCGCACCAAGCAGGTCGAGCGGCTTGGACTTGCCGTCGGTGCTGTAGCGCCACTCGCCGCTGGCCTGGGACTGCTGCAGCTTCGGTTGACTCCTGACCTGTGAGGATCTGGTCCTCGCTGGAAGGATGTCGATCATGGCCTGCCGGGTGTTGGGCTTCACGAAGCAGGCGTTCTATGCATGGCGAAAGGACCCGGTGAGCCGTCCCTAGATGTACTCACACGCGGGGTGGAGCCGTAGTCAAACCTGGCCCCCGCTGGGGCAGCAGCGCCTGCCGCAGCATGCGTTCGGCAGGGCGTTCGACGAACCGGAAGACGGCACCGGACAGGGCGACGCAGGTCACGATGACCCACCCCAGAAGCGGCAGGCCCGTCCCGGTTGAACTCTTTTCACCGAAAACGTGCACTACGGCGGTGATGACGAGCATCTGGATGAGGTAGAGCGCGAAGGACCACTGCCCGAGCGCTACGTGCACACGACCGCGGAGGCCTGTTCCCAACCCGAACAAGTCCGAGGCCGCTGCCGCCACGATGAGCGCAACCGAGACCGGCAAGAACGCCAGATCGAGCAGCCCATACGGGAGGGTGCTCAGCCCGACCCGCCCAGCAAGCACCGAGTTCGCCAGAGCCAGGAGCGCGTACCAGGCCGCTCCGAGGGCGACCACGTACCCCAGGCGAACCCTCGGACGCCAGCCAGCACGGAACTCACCCGCGACGATGATGCCGAGCACGAACTCTCCCAAGCGGTACAACGGATTCGTGTATGAGCTGACGATCGCAGCGTTCGGCACGTCGAGCCGAGTCAGGCCGAAGTAGCCAGCGTTCCACACGGCCATCGCGATCACCACGGCAGCAGCGATCACGAGCCGATGCCGACCGCTGGTCCGCATCAGGGGGCGGATGACGAACGGAAACACCAGGTAGAAGAACATCTCCACCGAGAGCGACCAGCTCGGGCCGTTCCCGCCGGCGCGCCACGACTCCGGACCCCACGCTTGCAGGAGCGGCACCGACGCAGCGACACTCATCCAGTTGTTCGCGCCAGTCAATGACGCGAGCACCACGGCGGCGACGAGCGTCGCGAGGTGCAGTGGGTAGATGCGGGCGAACCGCTTCACCCAGAAGTGCGAAGTCCGGTCGGTGGGCCGCCATGTCCACGCGAGGATGAAGCCCGACAGGACGAAGAAGAAGCCGACGCCGATTGCCCCGATCTCCGACAGCTCCGAGAGAACTGGCACGGGAGCCAGCCGTGGCACTGCATGGCAAAGCAGCACGGCGAATGCCGCGTAGAACCGAAGTCCGGTCAGGCTGTCCAAGCGAGCACGGTGCGGCTCGGTGTCGACGGACGTCATTCATTGCCCCCACTGATCGAATCGCGCTGAATCTAGCAGGACTCGCAGCATCGATGGATGACGAGAAGACCCCCTGAGTTCCCGGAGGAACCCAAGGGGGTCTGTCGGTTTGCGCTTTGGTCAGCCCCAGGTGCGGGCACCGATGTGGCGATCTGCGGTTCCCGTGAGGATCACGGCACTGGTGCAGAGGATCGCCCCGTCTCCGACGTACGTGTGGCCGGGGTACGTCCCATCGAGACGCTTCCGACCGATGGTGACGTGGTGGCAGATGCGGACGTCGTCCCCGATCTTCAGTCGAAGCCCATCGCGTAGCCCACCCGGCGGAGAAGTGCGCCGAGCACCGGAACACGCCGGTACTCGACATCATCGAAGTCAACCCCACGATGGTGAGGCTTCAAGATGGGATCACAGGGGCGGCGAAATGACGAACGCCCCCTTGACCTCCCGAAGGAGGTCAAGGGGCCCCTGCCGTTCTCGCTATGGCGTCGGGGTGACTCGCGAGAGGGCTGCGTCCAGTTCGTACTGAATCGCGGTGGCCCACACCTGGTAGCCCGGGCCAGTCGGGTGCACGCCGTCAGCGGGGTTAACGAGCGTGCTGAGCGCACGTCCGTCGTTGAGGAACGCTTGGTACGTGTCGATGGCGTCGATGCCGGCGGACTGACGAGCCCAGGCGAGTGTCAGAGCACGGCGTGCCCGATGCCCATCAGTGCCGGGGTCCGCCACCGTGCGGGGGTTCTGCGTGAGCACGATGCGGGAACTCGTCGGCTTGTCTGCGGTCACACCCGTCACCCACGCGGACAGTCGCGACGCCCAGAGCGCGTTCCGCACCTGGTAGTCGTTGTGACTGCTGCTGAAGAACGTAGCGAGCTGCCCGTAGTTCGGCGACATGTGCCGCATGTACTGGGTGAGGTAGCTCGCCGTGGTGCCCGCAGGGGTGTCGAACGGGGTCTGGTAGTCGTAGCCGAGGCCTCCGCCGGAGCGGCCGGACATGAGCCAGGTCACGACCGGAGTGCCCTCGAGGGTCGGTTCGTACTGACCGATCGAACGCGCCCAGTGCTCGGGCATGATCGGCACGATGTTCGGGCCGTTGATGCCGTCGCGTACCTGGATGGCGTAGATCCTCGTGCCGGCCGTCAGTGAGTTGCTGCCGCGGTGTCCGACGATGTAGCGCGAGCTCGACGGGTTCAGGGCGACCACGCCCGTCGTGGTCTGCGTCGTCCCGACCTGAGTCCAGGTCACGCCCTCGGTGGACGTGTAGAACTTCACGTCGTTGCCGCTCGCGCCGTTGTCGACGTCGTGCACGACGCGCACCCACGCGTCTGTGTTGTCCGCCAGGGCCACGGGAGCGCTGGAACTCTTGTCCACCAGTGTGCTGCCGTCCGCGTTGTAGGCGCTGTAGCGCAGCGTGCCGGTGGGATTGATCAGGAGCAGCCACGACCGCGACGCGTCGTTGGTCGACTTCCCGATGATGGCCTGCGTCTCACCGGGCACGTAGCTGGGCATGCGCAGGTTCACGCGCGCGTCGAGGTCACCGGTCACGTTCGGGCCGACCGACTGCGGGCCGGACCGCTGCGACGACGTGCCCGGTGCCATCACGAGCGCGCGCCGCATAGCGTCAGCCGGGCTGCTGAGGACAACCGGCTGGTCGAAGTCCGACGTCGTCTCGTTCCACTTCCGGTAGTGGTGAACGAGTGCCGGGAAGCGCGCGGCGACGGAGTTGGCGAGCAGCCGGAACCAGGCGGTATCGGGCACGGTAGTGCTGTCACCGGTTGCCTGGATCGCGAACGATTGGTTGCCTTCCGCGAGCGCGACGGCTGCGCCAAGGAAGGCGTCCCCGGTCGGCCGCTGCTTCCGAGAGTTGAGGACTACCGCAGCACCTTCGGGGGTATCTGGGTCGGTCAGGTTCTGCGCGAGTCGCGCCCGTACGGCGTCTGGGAACTGCTTTGTGTCCGAATCGACGGATGGAAGAAGGGGCTTGCCCATGATGACCTCCTGGTTAGAATGAAACGGTTCTCGTGGCTGGTAGCCGCGTGCGGTGTTAGGCACCGGTTAGTGAGATGAGGGTCCGGAGAGGGGACGAAAGCCGGTCGCAGCCGCCCTGTCGCGGCGTTCTGGGCCCTTTGGGAAAAATGCCAGGGAGATATCGGCTTTATACCTCTGGGGGGGCCGTGGCCGGGAGGGGAGGGGGTCTCCCCCATCTCCTCCCGGCCGTCACGGTTGTCTTGCGCGGTCGCTGCTCCGCGCCGCTGAAGTCCTACAGCTCGCTGAAGCCGGAGAGCTCGTCGGGCTTCGGCAGGCTTGTCGACATGGCGACGTAGAGCGCCTGTCCCTGATCGGTCCCGTCGATGTCTCTCGTGATGGAGTGCAGTTCCTTGAGTTCGCTGTATCGATCGGGCTCGAGGTCCGTGTACTCCTCGATGAGGCCGTACCAGGACTGGTCGAACGCGGTTGACACGATCGCCTTGACAAGCAGCGTGTCGCCGGCCTGACGTGCGGCCTTGAGTGCTGCGGTCGCGATGCTGGCGTCTTCGTATCGGATGGCCCTGTCGATCGAGTCACGCATGAGTGCGACCTTCGCGGGGTCGTGCTGGTCGATGCTGTTGAGTCCGAACAGTTGCTGCTTGAGGCGGTTCTGCCGCTGCTCGAGCTCGGTTCGCCGGCCGGTTGTGATGGCGTCCATCTGCTTCCGGGTGTCGGACCAGAGGATGGAGAGGGCTTCCTGCTTCCCGGCGGCACTGAGACGGGAGTCCCCCCGGACCTGCTCCGTTTCACGGGAGTACCGCGTCTGCAGCTTGAGGGCTTCTTCTGTGTACTTCTGCGAGATGTTGCTGGACATGCTGGTTCTCCTAATGAGTTGAGTTGTGGCCGCAGTCACGGGTCATGCGGCGGCTCAGTCGGGCTGGGCTCTGTAGTTGTTGTGCGCGTCGTCCTGAGATGGGCAGACACCCGTCCTGATCCCCTCGACATCGACGAAGCAGCCAGGGACCCTGCACAGGGACTGTCCGATCGGTGTCACATCCCAGGTGGTCACCGAGGGGGCAGGGACGGAAGGAGCAGGGTCAGTGATCTCGCCTGTCTCGTTGTCAACGAACCAGTCACCTTCGTTGTCCTGGGCCTGTCCTTCGCCTGTGCCTGTGCCTGTGCCTGTGCCTGTGCCTACGTTCTGCGTCACGTCACTCGTCTCGTAACGCGTTACGTCACTCTCTGAGTTGTTGAAGCCGACACGCTTGGCCGTCTTCTGCCGTTCTCGTTCGCGCCAACGACGTTGACGTTCACGAGCGTTGGCCTTGTACGTGTCAACCTCGGTCGAGGTCGACTGGCCAAGAGCGCCGGCCCAGTCGCGCAGGAGGTATCCGTCCTCCTGGCGTTCCCAGAACTTGAGCGCCTCGAGATCGTCGATGGCTTCTTGCTTCTCGCCGTCTGGGTGGAGCATCTTGAGGTAGCGGGTGGGGATGAAGCCGTCCGTGCCGTTCTCGTTGGACCACATGAGAGCAGCTGTGAAGATCCGCCAGCTTGTGTCCGTGAGCTCGTCGAACCGCATGTTGTTCAGCCATTCGCCTCGGAGTCGCGAATCGGTCATCTCCCCTCCCTTCGGTGGGTGAGGGTGCTGCCGGCAGGGGGAACCGGCAGCACCCCGGTCTGGGTCACGGCCAATCGGCGGTGGTGGGGTTGTCGGCGTCGGATGCGGCCTCGATCAGGCAGACGGCGAGCCGACGGGCTTGGTTGCTGTCGAGGCGTGTCACGAGGGCGGACACCATGAGCTCGACGGACCCGACGGCGGCGGACACTTCGATCGGGTTGCCGCCCTTCACCGCTACGGCACCCACTAGCAGGGCACCTCAGCGGCGTTGAGCTCAGCAGCGAGCGCCACTGCGCTGTTGTAGTGCGCGATGAAGAAGGCCAGGCGTTCGGGAGTGAGCGGGACGTCGTCGTCGACGAGAAAGCCAGCGACGTACCAGTTGGACTCGGCCTCAGGGATCTCCTCGGAGGCGGCGTACTTGATGACCTCTATGCGGGTGTCTTGAGCAGTGACGACGGACGCCTTGTGCTGCAGCAGGTCCCCCCAGGTAAGGAGGTGCGGCGTTCCGTAGCTGTAGCAACCGGCCTCGGTGCATGGCACGAGGACAACGGCTGAGCTGTCGATGTCGTGCCAGTGGATGTCTCGGGCGTCTGCTACCGTGACGATCGTCTTGTTCATGGTGTCTCCTGCGGGGATGTTGTGGATGGTGCCCTCGACCGAGTTGCCGCTCTGGTCGGGGGCCTTTTTGGTTTCGCGTTGGTTGGACCGCGCTCTCGTCACGATGCCTCCGCGAACTGCGCCTCGATGTAGCTCGCGATGTCGGACTCGCGTATGAACAGGCGACCGCCGATCTTGGCGACCTTGATGGGGCAGGTCTTCTGTCGGATCCACCAGCGCATGGCGGTTTCGGTCTTCCGTACGAGGGGCGCGGCTTCCTCGATGGTGAGCAACTTCGTCGTCATCTCGACTCCTTCACAAATTCGTTGCGACCAACTAACGCCAGTGTGACCTCAGAAACGTTGGCTGTCAAGCACACAAGTGTGAAAGAGTGTGGGACGTGGCTGAAGACAAGTACTCCCCGCACGAGATCGCGTTCGCTCACGAGGCCGCGCGCAGGCGGGAGCAACGTGGGTGGACTCTCGGAGAGATGGCAGACGCTCTGCGTAGCGAGGGCATTGACTACGCCAACTCGATGACCGTGTCACGCACTGAGAAGTTGCAGCGGCCGATCCGTATGAACGAGGCTCTCGCGTACGCCCGCATCTTCCAGACGTCGGTCGACCAGATGACCAGTACAGGCAAGATTGATCGCGAGATCTTGACGGCGAATGAGCTCGCCGAGATGGTGCACAACTTCATGGAAACAGTGCTTGCGCAGGTTGGACACGTCCGCTGGAACTGGTTGGAGGCCCGCAAGGTGCGGGACGAGCTGATGAACCGGGAAGCGTCAGAGATGACTCCAAGCCAGCAGGAGCGCCATGCGGAGGTCGTCCGACGGCTCGATGCCTTGATTGCTACGAACGTCCCTGCCGAGCTCGAGAGAGCTTGGAACGAGGCACCGGGACTATGAGCAGCATCCGCCAGCGGCCGGACGGTAAGTGGCGGGCACGCTACCGAGACGATGAAGGCAAGGAACATTCCCGCCACTTCGAGCGCAAGCGTGACGGGCAGGCTTGGTTGGACGAGGTCGCATCCTCCCGACTGACGGGCACGTACGTTGCGCCGGCCGCGTCGAAGGTGACGCTGGCCACGTTCTACGCGCAGTGGGCACCGATGCAGGTGTGGGCGGCTGGGACGCGCAGGAATGCGGACTACGCGGTCGACTCCTGCACCTTCCGAGACGTGCCTTTCGGGAAGCTTCGACGGTCGCACGCGGAAGCGTGGGTCAAGGCCATGCAGTCGAACCTCGCTGCCTCGACGATCCAGACGAGGGTGCGCTACGTAGGCGGTGTGCTGAAGGCGGCCGTGCTCGACCGCGCGCTCGCCACGGATCCGACGAAGGGCCTGCGCCTACCCGCCGTCCGTCGCATCGAGCACACGATGCGCATCCCAACCCCGGCCGAGGTTCAGGCCGTACGGGAGGCTGCCGAGCCGTTCCTGCGTCCGCTGCTCGACGTCATGGCGTTCGCTGGGCTGCGCATCGGTGAGGGCGCAGCGGTGCAGACCGCCGACGTGCGCTGGTTGCAGCAGGAGCTCCACGTCGCGCGCCAGATCCAAAACCGACCGGGCGGTGTCCGTGAGGTGTGCCCGCCCAAGCACGGCAGCGAGCGCGTCGTGCCAGTGCCGTCTGAGTTGGCCCTGCGGCTGTCTGCGCACCTTACTGAGGTCGGCGAGCATGTCGGCGGATGGTTCTTGCCTGGTAGCCCGCCGTCACCGGACGCTTTGCGCCGCTGGTTTGAGAAGGCGTGTCGGGCCGCTGGCGTCGAGGGCATCACGCCGCACGACTACCGGCATTTCTACGCCTCCGGGTTGATTCGGGCAGGCCTCGACGCTGTGTCTGTCTCTCGAGCAATGGGGCACGCGTCGCCGTCCATCACATTGAACATCTACGCCCACCTGTTCCCGGATGCTGCGGACCGGACGCGAGCAGCCGCGGCCGACCTGCTGGCATCGACGACGGCTTTTGCGGACCAGGTGCGGACTTGCGGGGCGTGAGCACCCCTCCTCACTCGGGAGTACGGGCGTCTGCAGACTGCATCGCGTAGTCGAACTCGATGTCGAGTCCACGGTCGGACGGGAACGAGTCGTCCATCGCCCAGGCACCCGCAGCGTTGAAGACGGCGTCCGTCAGGCGGAGTCGACCGTCGACGATGTGGGCGTCACCGCTCAGCGTGCCGCCGTCCGCGGTGGCGAACCCGGTCGAGAACGGGAAGGTGAGATCGTCCGCCGCGGCGGTCCCGTTGACGCCGAGCGGGGTCGCCGCGCCCAGAGCGACGGCGACCGCCGCCCCGGCTGCCCAACGCCGCAGCCCCCGTCGAGCAGCCCGGCGACGGAGCCCTGGCCGGACGTCCGGAGGTGCGGGGACGGGAGGTGGACCGGTGCGCTTCGTGTCATGTGTCATGCCACGATCGTGGCGTCGCCGGGTTCACCCCCCGCGGCCTGGTCGACGGCCTGTGGAGCGATGCCGTGAGCCTGGCTGCTGTGCAGGAGGAGCCGGTCAGGGGGTGGGCGGCCCTCCCGGGACTACGCCACCCAGACGGTGGTGTGCCCGGGGAGCTCGCCGTCGGTGAGCGGCGCGGACGTCACCACGACCGCCCCCTCGGGCATCGGCACCGGCTCGGCGCCGAAGTTCGTGTACGACCGCCACCCGTCGTGCCGTGCGAACGCGACCACCTCGGGCGACGACGTCTCGATCCACTCGAGCTCCTCGCCCTGCTGCAGGCGCCGACGGGCAGACAGCGCCTCCCGGTAGAAGGACAGCGTCGAACCGGGCACCCGGTCCTCGGCCTCGACGCTCGAGGCGCCGAAGTCCGACGGCTGCGGCAGGTGCGGTGCGGCGTCACCGAAGCCGAACGAGGGCCCGGTCTCGGTCCAGGGGATCGGCACCCGGCAGCCGTCCCGGCCCTTGACGGTGTGCCCGGTCCGGGGCCACTTCGGGTCCTGCAGCTGGTCGTGCGGGATCGCGGGCGCCTCGTGCAGGCCGAGTTCCTCGCCCTGGTACACGTAGGACGACCCGGGCAGCGCGAGGACGAGGAGGGTCGCAGCCCGCGCGCGTCGGAGTCCCCCGTCACGGTCGAGTGGCGGCGTCTGCCCGTCCGTCATCAGCCACTCGTCGGTGTCCGTACCGTCGGGCAGCCCGTACCGGGTGGCGTGCCGCACGACGTCGTGGTTCGAGAGCACCCACGTGCTCGAGCCCCCGGAGGTCTGCGCTCCGTCCAGGTTCTGCGCGATGAGCGTGCGGAACTCGGTCGCGTCGAACGGCGCCTCGAGGAGGTCGAAGTTGAACGCCTGCCCGAGCTCGGTCGGCCGGGCGTACAGGACGCGGCGGGGCGCCGGCGCCCAGGCCTCGGCGATCGCGGCACGGGGCGGCGAGTAGCTGTTGAGCACCTTCCGCCAGGCGGCGAAGATCTCGTGCACCTCGTCGCGGTCGTACAGCGGGTCTGAGCCGTCGAGCGGCAGCTGCTGTTCGTTCGACGGGCGGTACGGCTCCGACAGGTCCTTCGCGAGCCCGTGCGCGACGTCCACGCGGAATCCGTCGACCCCGCGGTCGGACCAGAAGCGCAGGGTGTGCTCGAAGTCCTGGTGGACCTCGGGGTTGGACCAGTCCAGGTCGGGCTGTTCCGGCGCGAACAGGTGCAGGTACCACTGTCCGTCAGGGACCCGGGTCCAGGCGCTGCCGCCGAAGTTGGACACCCAGTCGCTCGGCGGCTGCTCGCCGTCCGTCCCGGCACCCTCGCGGAAGACGTAGCGCGCCCGTTCCGGGGAACCGGGCGCCGCGGCGAGCGCGGCACGGAACCACTCGTGCTGGTCCGAGGTGTGGTTCGGCACGAGGTCGACGATCACGCGCAGGTCGTGCTCGTGGGCGGCGTGGATGAGCTCGTCGATCTGATCGAGGGAACCGAGCTTCGGGTCGACGTCGCGGTAGTCGGCGACGTCGTACCCGCCGTCGGCGAGGGGCGACGGGTAGAACGGCGAGAGCCAGAGCGCGTCCACACCGAGTTCCGCCAGGTAGGGCACCCGGCTGGTGACGCCGGCGATGTCCCCGATGCCGTCCGCGTCCGAGTCGGCGAAGCTGCGCGGGTACACCTGGTAGACGACGGCCTGCCGCCACCAGTTCGGGTCGGTGGTGCGGGGCGTGTCGCTCGGCGTGCGTCTCGGGGTCACCTGGCCGACACTACCGACGGCTGCTCCGCGTGTCGGGAGGCCCGGACACGCCCGCCTGGTCAGCGCGGGAATCCCGCGCGGGATGGATTGGTTGTCGGTCGAACCATCACGACCAGAAGGAACGTCATGACCCAGATCGTCGCCCTTGTGGGCAGCCTCCGCGCCGGATCCATCAACCGCAAACTCACCGAGGCAGCCGTCCAGCACGCTCCAGAGGGCATCGAGCTCTCGGTCTTCGACGGCATCGTGGACCTGCCGTTCTACAACGAGGACATCGATGGCGACACCCCGCCGGCCGCTGCGGTCGCGTTCCGTCAGGCCGTCGCCGCCGCCGACGGCCTCCTGCTCGTCACCCCCGAGTACAACGGCACGATGCCGGCCGTGCTGAAGAACGCACTCGACTGGGCCTCGCGTCCGTTCGGCTCGTCGCCGATCTCCGGCAAGCCGCTCGCGGTCATCGGGTCGGCGTTCGGCCAGTACGGCGGCGTCTGGGCCCACGACGACGCCCGCAAGGCCGCCGGCATCGCGGGCGCGAAGGTCCTGGAGGACGTCAAGGTCGCGATCCCGCAGTCCGTCGTCCGCTTCGCCGAGACGCACCCGCGTGAGGACGAAGAGGTCGTCGGCCTCGTCCGTGGCGCCCTGACCGCGCTCGCCGACGCCGCCGACGAGTCCGTCGCCGCGTAGCCCACCCGACGTCGCGACGGACCCGAACCGACACGACGGGACAGGACAGGACACGGACCAGCACGACCGACGACGGACGGGAGGCTCCCCACCAGCGGGTGGGCAGCCTCCCGTCCGTCATGTCCAGGAGATCGTTCGGCAGCCTCGTCACCAGACGGATTACCATCATCGGATGACGACGCAGGAGATCGAGGAGCCGTCCGGCTACTGGTTCCCGGACGACGACGCCACCCAGCGCGGTGTCGCCGTGTTGAACGCACTGCGTCGCTACCGGGCCTCCGAGACGGCGATGCGCCGCCGTACCCGTGACTCGATGGGCATGGGCGAGACGGACCTGCTGGCGGTCCGCCACCTGCTGCAGGCCCAGCGCGCCGGCCGCTCGGTCAGCCCGAAGGACCTGTCCGCCTACCTCAAGATCTCGTCCGCCTCGACGACGATCCTGGTCGACCGTCTGGTCAAGAGCGGGCACGTGCGTCGTGAGCCGCACCCCACCGACCGCCGCGGGCTCATCATCGTGCCGACCACCGAGACCGACGCCGAGGTCCGGGCCACGCTCGGCATCATGCACCGCCGCATGATGCAGATCGCCGAGGACCTGTCCTCGACCGACGCCCGCGTCGTCGCGATGTTCCTCGAGGAGATGCGCATCGCCGTCGACCAGGTCGACCCGCCCGTCGTCGCGCACTGACGTCCCGGTCGGGATGCCCGGGCCACGGTTCCTCGACACCCACTGGGAACTCGTCGTCGCGGAGCGCGTAGACCAGAAGGGTCAGTCCCGCGAAGAAGGAGTCGTCACATGCACGCATCGGACAAGCTCGCCGCCAACATGCAGAAGGTCCTCGTCGACCTGATCGACCTGCACCTGCAGGGCAAGCAGGCCCACTGGAACATCCTCGGCACCAACTTCCGTGACCTCCACCTGCAGCTCGACGAGATCGTCGACGCGGCTCGTGAGTTCGCCGACGACATGGCGGAGCGCATGCGCGCGCTCTACGCCGTCCCGGACGGCCGTGCCGCGACCGTCGCTGCCGGCACCCACCTCGACGCGTTCCCCGACGGCGAGGTGCTCACGCACGATGCCATCGACCTGGTCACGCTGCGCCTCTACCAGGCCACCGCGACCATGCGCGACGTGCACGACGAGGTCGACGACGAGGACCCGACGACCGCCGACCTGCTGCACGGCTTCATCGAGCGCCTCGAGCAGCTCGCCTGGATGGTCAGTGCAGAGAACCGTGCCCCCCGGACGCCGCTGGCGAGCGCGACGACCGCCGCGGTGGCCGAAGCATCTGAGCACGAGTAAGTCCGGGCCACACGTGGACCTCGGGATCCAGGGCAAGACCGCGCTCGTCTTCGGCGGTGACTCCGGCATCGGCTGGAACACCGCGCGCATCCTCCTGGCGGAGGGTGCCACCGTGGTCGTCACCGACATCGAGCAGAGCCGACTCGACACCAGCGCCGACCAGCTCGAGGCGCCGCCCGGCAGACTCCACGCGTTCGCTGCGGACGTCCGCAGCGCCGAGAGCCTCGCCGCGTTGCACGAGCAGGTGCGGGACGCGGTCGGCGAGATCGACATCCTGGTGCAGTCCTCAGGCGTCACCGGCGCCCAGGGGATGTTCCATGAGATCGACGAGGCCGGCTGGCAGGAGACGCTCGACGTCGACCTGATGGGGCCGGTCCGGATCACCCGCGAGTTCATCGGGGACCTGCGGAACGGCGGTTGGGGGCGGATCGTCTACCTGGTGTCCGAAGACGCCACGCAACCGTACGACGACGAGTTGCCGTACTGCGCAGCGAAGGCCGGGGTGCTGTCGTTCGCCAAGGGCCTGTCGCGGTCCTACGCGAAGGAGGGGCTGCTCGTGAACACCGTCTCCCCGGCATTCATCCACACCCCGATGACTGACGCCATGATGGACAAGCGGGCGAAGCAGCTCGGCACGTCGTTCGACGAGGCGATCTCGAGCTTCCTCGACGAGGAGCGCCCGTACCTGGAGCTCAAGCGTCGTGGTGAGCCGGAAGAGGTCGCGAACGTGGTGGCGTTCCTCTGCTCCGAACTCGCCAGCTTCGTGAACGGCTCGAACTACCGCGTCGACTCCGGCTCCGTCGCCACCATCTGAGCGCACGCGTGCGCCCTGGACAGACGGTCGGCATGCCGCCGACGGTCGGTCGGGACGCTCACACGAGAGGCCCGTGACCGGCTCTGCGGAACCGGTGACGGGCCTGCCGTGCGCCCGCGGGTCAGAACGGGCGGCGGTCGCCGCGGGGCCGGGGATGGGCCGTGTCGGCCACTGTCCGGCGGACCCCGGGGACGACCGGCGCCCCGTCTCCGTCCGTCGTCGCGCCGACGTGCGACTGCTCCGCCGCTCCGAGCTGCTCGTCGTCGCGCTCCGCCCTGCCGATGAGCTGCAGGAAGCGGGACCGCACCACGAGCCAGCGGTCCGTCGCGCTGAGGCGGTCGAGGTCGGACGCGATCGAGTCGTCACGGACACGCTGCAGGGACGAGACGCCACGGTCCCGCAGACGACCGTCGACGTGCGCGACCACGATCCGTGCGACCGCGTCGGCCCGGGCCTGCATCACCGAGTGCCCACCATCGACGACCTCTCGGAGGACCGCGTACGGGAGCACCCGGGCCAGGCGTCGGATCCAGGAGCGTGGCACCAGCGCGTCGTGCTCGCCGCGGACGACCAGGGTGTGTGCCTGCACGTCGGCGGCGCGTTCCTCGATGGGGTAGGCGATCATCGCCGGCAACAGCGTGCGGAACCAGTGCCACCCACCGAGCGCGGACGTGGTGACCCCGTGCCAGCGGACCGCGGATGGTTCGTGCACCGCCGACCGCAGGAACCGGATCGTGGCCTTCCACACCGACCGCGAACCCGGCTCGAGGACCGGACTGAAGAGCACGACGTCGGAGACGTCCGGTCGACGGGCCGCGACCTCGACGACGACCTGCGCTCCCATCGAGTGACCGATGAGCACCGGGTCGTGCAACCCGAGGTGGTCGATGACCTGCTCGACCGCATCGGCGTAGCGCTCGATCGAGACGGCTCCCCGGAACCACGGCACTCCCGGGGAGCCCGGCAGGTCCAGCGCGTGCACCGGGCCGTTCCCGTCGAGGTGCGACACGAGCCGCTCGGGGGAGGTCTCCGCGATGCCGGGTCCCGCGACGAGCACGAACGCACGGTCACCGGGCTGCCCGGAGGAACCGACGCGAACGTGCGTGCCGTCGACGGCGACGCGGTGGACGCGGACCTCGAGGGCCGGGTCGGTGGTGCGGGCGGGAGCACCGCCGGGGTCGGGTGCGCCGGGTGGGAAGGGGCCCCCCGGGTGGTGCACGTCGTTCACTGGCGCTCCTCGCGGTCACTGGCGGTCGCCCAGGCTACCGCGGCCGTGCGACCGTCCCCGCGATGCCGGTCCGCACCCGGGTCGACTACGGCAGGACTCAGCCGCCGAACGGGAAGGCCGGACGGCCGTGCACGCTCGTCGGCACCGCGAAGACGGAACCGGAGTGCGGCGCCCGGGCGAGCTGCTCCTCGGTCATGTTCTCCCGCGCGGTCCCGACGAGCAGCAGGGACATGTCCGTGCCGCCGAACGCCACCGAGGTCACGTTCGGCGCCGGGATCTCGACGGTCTCGAGGTGCGTGCCGTCCGGGCCGTAGCGCTCGACCCGGGACTCGCCGTAGATCGCGCCCCAGAAGCAGCCCGCGTCGTCGCGCACGAGCCCGTCGTGTGCTGACCCCTGGATGAACGGCACGAGGTCGCCGAGGACACCGTCCGGGCCGTAGGAGCCACGGTAGATCGTCTCCGTGTCGGTGTCGGTGACGTACATCTCGGAGCCGTCGTCGTTCCACTCCATGCCGTTGGTCGTGCCGAACCCGGTCCGCAGGACCCGCACCGACCCGTCCGGCGAGAACGCGTACAGCACCCCGGCGGGCGGTCCGTCCGTCGGGTCCATGCTGCCGACCAGGAACCGTCCGAACGGGTCGCACTTGCCCTCGTTGAAGCGCATCTCCTGGTTCGCGTGCTCGACGCTCGCCAGCTGTCGTTCGACGTGACCCTCGTCGTCGGTCAGCACCACGGTGTCGTCCTGTGCTGCGACGAAGCCGCCGCCCGCCCTGGGCTGGAAGGAGGCCAGCGGCGGGCCGAGCTCGGCGGTGCGCAGCACCCGGCCGTCCGCGTCCGCGGTCATGAGGGTGCCGTTCGGGATGTCCGCCCAGCGGGCGACCCCCTGGTCGGGGTCCCACACGATGCTCTCGGCGAGGGTGACCTGCACGTCGGAGAACACGGTGGCAGGACCGGCAGTGGCGCTCGTCGTCATGTCCTCCGGTCTACCGGTGCCGTGGTCCGCCGGGGTTCAGCCGACCGGCCGCCGTCCCGATCACGCGGGACCGGGACGGCGGCCGGCGCCGTCGTCACTGCTCGGTCGTGCGGCGGAGCACCAGGAAGCGGGAGCCGTACGCGCCGATGCTCAGCGGGAAGCTGCACAGGTCGTCGACGGTGCCGAGCTCGCTGTGGTCCGTGGCGTCGAGGACCGTCGCACCGTGCGGGAGCGACTCCGACCGGATGGTCCCGTCGAGCGCGGTGTCCGTCATGTTGAGCACGGTGATCTGCACGACCGGCTCACCCGTCTCGTCCGTCGACTCGAGTTCGTGCACCATCACGAGCATCCCGCGGTGCGCGACCTCGGGGACGTCCACCTGGCGTGCCGACGCGATGCCGTACTCGGTGCGGACCCGCAGGAGCTCGCTGAGCCGGGACGCGAACGAGTCCCGCCGCTCGAGCTGTTCCGGCAGCGGACCGTAGAGGGAGCGGGCCCGCGGCATGCCGGACGCAGAGCGCTCGGTGTCCGGTGCCACGCCGAGCAGGTCGTGTGCGCCGCGCTCGATCCACCGGGTGTCGCCCTCGGCGATGAGGTCGGTGACGAGTTCCCGCGGGAGCGTCAGCGACCCGAGCAGGTCCCACCCGGACATCGCGAAGACCCCGGGCTGCCAGGCGTTGAAGGCGGCGAGCAGCAGGTGCGCGTCGCGGATCTGCGGGACGTCCTCGTCCTCGATGTCGTCGAGGGTCGTGTGCCCCTGGGTCGCGGCGATGAGCGACGCCGTCGTGCAGGCGATGCCGTTCGTCGTGAACACCAGGTTGTAGTCCGCGGCCTCGCCGGTCAGCGCCTCGGTGAGGTCCGCGCGGATCCGCTCGGCGAGCGCTCCACCCGTGGTCTCCTCGCCGTGGAACGTGTAGACGTCGTCCTGGTGCAGGGTCGCCCAGTGCACGAGCTCGTAGGTGAGCTCGTCGTGGTTCTGCATACCGTGCACGAGGCTCACCGGTTCGACGCCGAGCTCCAGCGAGGTGCGGAGGGTCAGACGGAGGAACTCGGTGTCACCCGTGGCGAGGGCGTGGTGGTACGCCGGCCGGTTGATGAAGTCGTACGACAGATCGGCGCCGACGGCTCCGGTGTCACGGATGTCCTCGATCGTCAGGTTGAGTTCCTGGAAGGTGAAGCCACCGACCTTGCGCACCATGCCCGCGATGACGTGGTTCGCCGCGTGCGAGAGCGGGTGTCCCTCGGACCAGCCCGGTGCACCTTCGGCGCTCTTCTCCACGCCCAGGAACCCGTTGGCGTCCAACCGGAGCGCGCTGGTGCCCAGGTCGCCGAGCGAGTGCAGGGCGTCACCGATCACCAGACGCATGCCGGCGAAGGTCGGGTCGAGCCAGTTGACGGACGGCTGCCCCTCCTTGAAGTAGTGCAGGTAGACCCAGCGCCGGGTGGTGCCGTCGACGCCGACGACCGGGGCCGTGACGCTCCAGTTCGTCTCCTTGACCCCGGGCTGGTGGAAGATCACCCGCTGCAGCTCACCGATGATGTAGCCGCGCTCGGCGAGGGCCGACTCGGTCGCGGCGTCCAGGTTGAGCGAGTCGCGGTGCTCCGGCACGGTCGGGAGCAGGTGCCACTCCTCCGGCGGGATCTCCACCATGTGGTAGATCCCGGGGTAGTCCTTGAACGCCATCTCGGCCAGGCGGAAGTCGGCACCCTTGCCGGTGTGCCCCGGGACGATGTCGTCGATGATGCTGCCGCCGTGCTCCTCGGCGACGTCGGTCATCCGCTGGAACGTCTCCTCGTCGCCGAAGGTCGGGTCGATCTGCGTCCCGATCCGGTCGAAGTGGCCGTCGACGCTGGGGGTCTCCTGCCAGCCGCGGATGCCGCCGGCGCGCTTCACCGGGCCGGTGTGCACGCCGTTGATGCCGATCTGCTCGAACGCCGACCACAGCTCGGGGTCGGCGAGCGCCGTCAGGAAGGACTCCCCTTGGCGGGTGATGAGCGAGATCGGGTAGGCCGTGAACCAGACGTCCGAGGTCGCCACGGCACGCCGGGCGTCCGGTCGGGCGTAGGGGTTCCGCCACATGGCGGGCGTCCCCGACAGCTGGCGACTCAGGACGTCCGCGTCCTTGAGCATCGACTGTCGGACGAGCCACTCGATGTAGGCGGGGTTCTCACCGTTCGCCGCGCGCGGGTCGGAGAACCGGCGCTGCAGACTGCCGCCGCGCAGGTTCACCCGGGGCCGCAGGCGACGGGGTCGCGCCGGGTACAGCTGCTCGTCGTAGGTGATCTCGGGAACCGACGACGTCGTGTCCTCGGTGCCCGGTTCGTCGTCGCCCTGGTCGGCGCCCCGCTCCGGGACACCACCCACCGGGAGCCGGTCGCCGGTGATCTGCTCGTCCGCGACCCGCTCGTCCATCCGGGATGCCTCGTCGTCCATGTCCACGGACCCCACGCTAGTCACGCGATGCCGCGGACGACCGCCGGTTCACCGGTGGTCAGCCAGCGCGGTCCGGCTCCGGCGTGGCGCGGACATCCCCGGTGTGCCTGCCACCGGTGTGCAGGGCCCCCGCGTGGGAGCCTCCGGTGCGGGGACCGACGGTGTGCGCTCCCCCGGTGTGCGGCAGCGGGAACGCGTCGCTGGTGCGCAGGGACTCCTGCCGGAGCTCCAGCTGGGTGACCGCCAGTGCGGCGAGGTCCCGCAGGTTCGCCATGTCGGCGTCGTCGGCCGTGCGGGGACGCGAGTCGAGCACCGCGAGGGTGCCGATCGTCACGCCGTCGTGGCGGACCAGGGGCACGCTGACGTAGAACCGGATGCCGAGCGGACCGGTGACGAGCGGGCTGTTCCGCATCTCAGGGTGGGTCGACCCGTCCGGGATCACGACCGGGACCGGCACCGGTGCGAAGCCGTTGCGGAAGGTGATGCTCCGTGCGGACTTGTCGATGCCGTCCGCGACGTAGGACTGCGACCACTCCCGGTCCTCGTCGAGCACCTCGATGAGGGCGATCGGCGCGTCGAACAGCCGGGCCGCCATCGCGGTGGTCCGCTGCAGCGCTTCCTCCGGCAGGACATCGAGCGTCGTCGGGCGCGCCGGGACGCTGTCGGCCGTGCCTGCCGCGGCGGCAGCGGTGCCGCCGGGCGCCCCGGTGGTGGGCCCCGTCGTCGGCGGGGCGTCAGCCTGCGGCTCGTCCGCTGCCGTGTCCGCGATCACCACGTGTCGGAGCAACGCGACCAGCTCGCCGCCGACCGGCCGAGCCGCCGGGTCCTGCGCGGTCATGGCCGCGAGCGCCTGCCGCCAGTGCTCGGGCAACGGCTCCGGGACCACCGGGTCCCGCGACAGCCGCGCCAGCGCCGACTCGACGAGCGATCCCGGGAACTCGCGCCGCCGGGTGAAGCACTGCAGCAGCACCAGGCCGAGCGAGTACACGTCGCTGGCCGGGCCGACCTCGGTGCCGCGCGCCTGCTCCGGGCTGAGGTACGCGGCAGTCCCGGTCGTCACGCCGTCCGCGGTGAGTCGCTCGACCCCGGCGGCCAGGGCGATCCCGAAGTCGGTGAGTCGCGCCCGCGCTCGGTCGGACCCGTTGCCGTAGTCGACGAGCAGGATGTTCGACGGCTTGATGTCGCGGTGGACGACGCCCTGCGCGTGGATGTAGTCGAGCGCCTCGGCCATGTCGAAGCCGATCTCGGCGATGTGCCGGGAGGCGAGCGGCCCGAGCGACAACCGCTCCTCGAGGTCCTGGCCGTGCACGAGCGCCATCACGATGAACCGCTGCACGGACCCGCGCTCGTCCTCGACGACGCCGGCGTCGAGCAGGCTGACCAGGTTGTGGTGGTCGAGCGAGGCCAGGACGCCCTGCTCGGCTTCCTGGCGCGCGATGTCGACGATGCCGGGGTGGAAGAGCTTCACGGCGACGGGCCGGTCCAGGCTCTCGTCCCACGCCCGGTGGACGACGGACATGCCGCCGCGACCGATCACCTGCTCCAAGCGGTACCGGCCTGCCAGGAGCGCAGCGCTCTCCTGCTGTCCCTCCGTCGGAACCATGCTTCCTCGTCTTCGGTGTGGGCGACTCGCGATGCGCCGACGCTGGTGTCGAGAACTCGACGATGCATCATCCCATCACGGGGGCCGCACCGTCCGCCACGATCCCGTGGGCGCGGTCAGATCCGCGCGTACCGTGCCCGGAAGAAGCTGTAGACGCCGAACGCCGCGAACCCGAGCCCCACCACGACGAGCACGACGGAGCCTCCCGGCATCGACCGGAGGGCATCGAACGCCCCGTCCAGCCCGCTCGCCTGGTCCGGGTCGCTCCGGACGGCCGCCACGGCCACGAGCACCCCGACGATGACCACGGCGACCCCCTTCGCGATGTAGCCGAGCGTCGCGAGCACCGCCACGGGCCGACGCAGGGACCGCGGCTGCGGACGGAGCTTCTTCTCCCACGACCCGCGGAGGCCGATCACGACGAGGCCGACGCCGATGGCGATCGCGACGGCCGCGACGAGGAACAGGAGCACGACCCCGCCCGGTGTCGCGAGGGCCGTGGCCGCCGCGCTCCGCGTCGACCCGCTCGAGCTCTTCCCCGCACCGAGCGCGTGACTGGCCGAGGAGTACGCGATCACTCCGGAGACCACGGCCCTGCCGACGTTCGACGCCCGGGCCAGCCAGGCGCGCGCGTCGTCGGTGCGCCCGCCGACGACGGCCTCGACGACGAGTCGGACGGTCAGTGCGGCGGTCCCGACGGCGACGATCCAGAGGAGCACGACCCCGCCGGGCACCGAGGCGAGCTGCGCGAGGGCGCCGGACTGGTCGGTGTCCCCCGACTGCGAGCCCTGCGCGCCACTGCCGGCCGCGGCGGTGCCGATGCCGAGCAGCACCGCGAGGTACCCGATGAGCAGGTGCACGACGCCGGTGCCGACGAACCCGGCCCTGGCCGTGGTCTCGAACCACCGACTGTCGGCGGCCCGGCGCGCCTGTCGTCCGGTCTCGCGGGCTGCGTCCTGTGCTGCGTCGGTCACCCCATGAGCTTGCCCGACCACGCGGTCCCTGTCCGGCCGGTCCCGGTCCGGTGACGCCGCGGCGGACGGGAGGCCCGTGGCCAGGCCGTCACGGGCCTCCCGTCCGTCGTCGTGTCGCGGGGTCAGTCCCCCTTGACGTTCACGATCTGCCGCAGCGTGTGCCGCACCGTGACCAGGTCGGCGGCGTCCGCCATCACCTGGTCGATGGGCTTGTACGCGGCCGGGATCTCGTCGAGGAACGCGTCGGTGTCGCGGTACTCGATGCCGACCATCGCCTGCCGGAGTTGCTCGTGTGTGAACGTGCGCCGGGCCGCAGACCGCGAGTACGACCGGCCCGCGCCGTGCGGCGAAGACTCGAGCGACGGCTTGTTGCCCCGCCCCTCGACCACGTACGACGCCGTGCCCATCGACCCCGGGATGAGCCCGGGCTGCCCGGACCTCGCCTGGATCGCACCCTTGCGGGACACCCAGACCGACTTGCCCCAGTGCTCCTCACGCTGGGTGAAGTTGTGGTGGCAGTTGATCCGCTCGAGCTCCTGCACCTCGCTGTCGACCACGCCCGCGAGCTGCCGGACGACGCGGTCCATCATCTCCTCGCGGTTGAGCAGGGCGAAGTGCTGCGCCCACCGCAGTTCGGCGATGTACCGGTCGAACTCCGCGGTGCCCTCCACCAGGTAGGCGAGGTCGGGGTCCGGCAACTCGATCCACCAGCGTTCCATGGCGTGTTTGGCGACCGCGATGTGACGCTGGGCGATCTTGTTGCCGACACCACGGGAGCCGGAGTGCAGGAACAGCCAGACCCGGTCGTCCTCGTCGAGCGAGACCTCGATGAAGTGGTTGCCCGAGCCGAGCGTGCCGAGCTGGTTCCGCCACTTGGCGAGCGCCCCGGCCGGGTCGAAGCCGGCCCGCTCGGCCCGGGCTTCGAGGTCGGCGATGCGCGGGGCGGCGGTCTCGACGATCGTCCGGTTCGACGCCCCGGCGGACACCGGGATCGCCCGTTCGATCGACTCCCGGAGCGGCCGGAGGTCCGTCGGTAGGTCGGAGCGATGGAACCCGGTGCGCACCGCGATCATGCCGCAGCCGATGTCGACGCCCACCGCGGCGGGCATCACCGCGCCGAGGGTCGGGATGACCGACCCGACGGTGGCGCCGAGCCCGAGGTGCGCGTCCGGCATCAGCGCGAGGTGCGGGTAGACGAAGGGCATGTCCGCGGTCGTGCGGGCCTGCTGCTCGGTGCTCTCCTCGAGCATCGAGGCCCAGGAGAGCAAGCGGTTCGTGATCTTCTGCATGGTGGTGTCCCTGTCGGACGACGTCGGGGTGACGGTCCGCCCGTCCGGGCAGAACCGAGAAGCGTAGCGTGCCCACGAACACCTGCACGAGGGCACATCCGGGGTACGTGGCGTCCGCGGCACGTCGAGCCGTTCCGGGCACGATGGAGCCATGACCGAACGGACACGGGACACCCCCGACGCCACCGACAACGAGGAGCGCACCGACGGGTACGTCCCGCTCCGCTCCTACGGCGCGATCGGTGACGGCCGGACCGTGGCACTCATCGCCCGGGACGGCCGGATCGACTGGCTGCCGATCCCCGCGATGGACTCGCCACCGGTGTTCGCGAGCATCCTCGACGGCGAGCACGGTGGGCACGTCGCCCTCCGACCGGTCGACGACGACGCCTCGGTCTCCCGGAAGTACATACCGGGGACGAACGTCCTGCTCTCCACCTGGACGACGTCCTCAGGACAGGCCACCGTGACGGACGCGATGGTGACGGGGGTCGCCGGTCGCCTGCCGTGGGCCGAGATCGGCCGCTGCGTGCAGGGCGTCGAGGGGTCCGTCGAGATGGAGTGGGCCGTCGTCCCGGGCACGCTGCTGAACACCGCCGAGCCGGAACGTCTCGACACCGTGAACGGCACCGTCATCGGGATCGACGGCATCACCATCGCGGTCGTCGAGCAGGGCTTCGAACCGGTGCACGACGACGGGCCGCGGTTCTCGGGACGCTTCCACACGGCCGAGGGGTCGAAGCACATCCTGACGATCGTGGGCACGCACGACGAACCGATCTTCATGCCCGACCCGCAGCGCTCGATGGAGGGCATCGACCGCACGATCGAGAACTGGTCGACGTGGTCGACGGAGTTCTCCTACGACGGACCATGGTCCGAGGCCGTGCAGCGGAGCGCCCTCGCCTTGAAGCTGCTGATCTCCTCGCCGACCGGAGCGATCGCGGCGGCGCCGACCACGAGCCTCCCGGAGAACCGCGACGGCGGGAAGAACTGGGACTACCGGTTCGCCTGGGTCCGGGACCTCGCGTACACGGTCAACGCGCTCACGCGCTTCGGCCTGCGCGAGGAGACGCACGCGGCCGTCTCGTGGGTGATGCGGACCATCGCCGAACACGACGAGACGATGCCGATCTTCTACGGCCTGGACGGTTCGAAGAGCGACACGGTCGAGGAGCGTGACGTCCCGGGGTGGACCGGCATCGGACCCGTGACCATCGGCAACCGCGCCGGTGACCAGCTGCAGCTCGGCGTCTGGGGCGACGTCTTCGCGATCATGCGCCAGTACGTCAACGCCGGCAACGTGCTCGACCGGAAGACCGCGTCGGTGCTGCAGGACCTGGCCGACGACGCCTGCCACCGCTGGGTGGAACGGGACTCGGGCATGTGGGAACTCGAGGACGCACAGCACTACGTCACGAGCAAGATCGGCTGCTGGCAGGCGCTCGACGCCGCGGTCGAGCTGCACGACGCCGGCATGATCGACGGCCCGCGGGACAAGTGGGTCGAGAACCGCGAGCTCATCGAGCAGTGGGTCGGCGAGCACGGATGGGACGAGGAGCTCGGCCACTACGTGATGTACCCGGGCTCGGACGCCCTGGACACCTCGATCCTGCTGCACGCGATGTCGACGTTCGACCGTGGGCCCCGGATGGAGTCGACGATCCGGGCGATCGAGGAGCAGCTGCAGCGCGGCCCACTCGTCTACCGGTACTCCGGCATCGAGGACGAGGAGTCGCCGTTCGTCGCGTGCTCGTTCTGGTTGGCCGCCGCGATGGCGTGCGTGGGCCGGCACGACGACGCGGAACACCTGATGGACGAGATGGTCGACCAGGCGAACGAGGTGGGTCTGTTCAGCGAGATGATCAGCGAGGACGGCGAGTTCATGGGCAACCTCCCGCAGGGGCTGTCGCACCTGGCGCTCATCCAGGCCGCGCTGACCATCGAGGAGGTCAGCCGACCGTGATCGCCACCAGGCCGGCGACCCCCACCAGGTAGAGCACGACGACGACGAACGAGTCGATGCCCATCCCGACGATCCGCCGCTGCGGCCGGAACACGAGCCCCACAGCGTAGACCAGGGTCAGCAGCGCCGCGAGCGCCGTCAGGTACACGTCGCTCGCGTTCGCCTGGGGCAGCACCGCCTTGCCCGAGAGCACGGTGGCGACGAGGAACAGCACCGGCAGGAAGGCGTTGCCGCCGAAGATGTCGGACACTGCCAGGTTGTCGTCGCCCTGCTTGACGGCCTGGAGGCCCGTGGAGATCTCCGGCAGGCTCGTCGCGAGGGCCAGGACGGTCGCCCCGAACAGCACGCCGGACAGTCCGATCTGACCCGAAGCCGCGTCGCCGGCCCGTTCGAGCACGACACCGGCGACGAGGGTCGCGAGGGCGGACACCGTGAAGACGACCACCGCCTTCCGGGTGCTCATCGCCGGTGTCGTGTCCTGCTTGCGAGTGCGGTGGCCGGATGCGTGCGGGCTGGCGTCCGGCGCGTGCCCGCTCTCGTGCCACGGCAGTCCCGTGCCGGCTCGCTGCACGAGGAGGAGCCCGACGGCCCAGATGACGGCGATGAGCACGACGTCGGGGGTGAGCCGCGCGACGACGAGGTCCGGCGGGAGCTGGCTGCCCGCGATGACGACGGCCAGGACGGCGACGACGACGAGCGCCTCGAGCACCAGCGTCAACGAGGCGGCGCGGTAGGTGATCGGCTTGACGCCCTTCCCGCGCCTGCCGAACGCGTCGAGCACGGCGATGACGACGGTCTGGATCGCGATGCCGCCGAGGATGTTGCCCGCGGCGACCTCGATCGAGCCGGAGAGGCCGGCGCTGACGGTGATCGCGATCTCGGGGAGGTTCGTCGCCACGGCGAGGACGATGAGCCCGCCGAGCGCACTGCCGAGGTGCAGGCGGGCGTCGAGCACGTCGGTCGTCTTGGACAGCTGGATGCCGGCGATCCAGATCACGGCCGCACCGGCGACGAAGACGACGACGAGCAACCAGAGGGGCAGGGTATCCACGAGGGTGACGATGCACCCCGACGGCTGGGTCGTCCTCCGGTACGCGCCGGCTGGACGGCTTCGTCGGGGGTCCAGGGCATCATGGCCCGACGATGAACGACGTCGACGCCCGGATGGACCGCCTGCGGAAGGCCGCGCGGTACCGCTACCAGCAGCTCGTGGACAGCGAGGTCGAACGGGGTTCCCTCGACCCGGACGAGGTCCGTGCCGAGCGCGAGGAACGACAGCTGCTCAAGGCCGCCGACGTCGCCGCCCACGCCCGTGCCCGGATCGCGGAGGCCGAGCGCCGCGGGGTGTTCGAGGGCAATCCGTACCACGGCAAGCCGCTGCCGGGCCTCGACGGCCAGCACGACCCGGACTGGTGGATCAAGTCGAAGATCGAGCGTGAGGACATCCGCGGGATCGCGCCGCCGGCCCTCGCCCTGCGGACCGAGGACGCCGAGCTCGACGACCACCTGGACGCACTCTCAGTGGAGTCGGACGTCCGGGACGTCCTGGTGGACTTCAACGCGCGTGTGAAGGAGGCGCGTCGGCAGCTCCTCGGCGGGCCGCCGGTGGTCACGCCGATGCGCGACGTCGACGCCGAGGTCGCGCGGTGGCGGGACCGACGGGAGGCCCGTGCCGCGGCCGCCGCGTCGGCTGCGGCCGCGCATGCGGCCGAGACCCGACCGTCCCGGTGGTGGCGCCGACGCGGGTGAGGTGATCCGGGCCTCCCGCCGTCGCGCTGGGACCGGACGCGCGAGAACGCCGCCTCGCGGGTGCGGGGCGGCGTTGTCGTGGTGTGTCAGATCGGGGTGTTACTTGATCTGGGCGGTGATGGTGGCGGTGCCGACGAGCAGGCCGCCCGTGACGGCGTCGGTCTTGAAGGTGTCGTTGAGCAGCTTCGCGGCGTCGTCGGAGACGTGGACGGTGGTGCCGGTCAGGATCGCGTTGTCGCCCTCGAGCTGCAGCGGCTTGAGCGAGCCGCCGTGGAGGGAGAACAGGTACGCGTTCGGGGCGGCGACCTTGCCGTTGACGAGGACGTCACCGTAGAGCTTCGAGGAGCCGGGGTTCACGACGAAGTTCTCGAGCGTGACGGTGGTGTCGCCGGCCGTGAGGGTCAGGCCGGAGTCGTCGTGGTTCAGCAGGCCCTGCACGTAGGGGCGGTACTTGCCGTCCGGGCTCCAGTAGGTGACCGAGCCGGAGGTGATCGGGAAGGACACGGCGCCGTCGGCGAGCTTGGCGTTGCCGGAGACGCCCGGGGTCAGCTTCAGGGAGGTGAGGGCGTCGGTGAAGCCCTTGTCGAGGGCGACGGAGGTGTCGCCGCCGAGGACCTCGGGGACCGAGGCGACCGGTGCGGGGATCTTCGCGGCGGAGCTGGAGGAGACGGTGTGCACGGTCGGGGTCGACGCGTTCGCGGCGGACACACCGAACGCGGCGCCGCCGAGGACGAGGGCTCCGGTCGTGGCGAGGGTGATCGAGGTCTTCAGGGACTTGCGCATGTCTTCATTCCTTTGCTTGTCGCGCTCGGCGCGGTGGGTGACAGCGCGCCGAACACACCCCGCGAAGGGGTGGAGAACCAGCGGTGAGCTGCTGGTGAGCGCTGCGGGTGTTTCCCGGCTTGTGACAGTGGTTCGGGGCCGTCCACGGATCGGATTGGAGAGATTTCTGGATTCCCCGGATCGGCGTCCTCGTAGCCTGGGCAGCATGTCGACGCCGCACTCGTCCACCGACCGCATCCGCGCGATCGACGCCTGGTGGCGCGCCGCGAACTACCTCACCGTCGGGCAGATCTACCTGCTCGACGACCCGCTGCTGGAACGGCCGCTCGAGCCGTCCGACATCAAACCGAGGTTGCTCGGTCACTGGGGCACCTCGCCCGCGCTCAATCTCGTGTACGCACACCTCAACGCCGTGATCAGCGAGACCGGCCGCGACGTCCTGTACATCTGCGGCCCCGGGCACGGTGGTCCCGCGATGAACGCGAACGCCTGGCTCGAGGGCACCTGGAACGAGCTCTACCCGGAGATCACCTCCGACCCCGAGGGTCTGCGGAAGTTCTTCAAGCAGTTCTCGTTCCCGGGTGGCATCCCGTCGCACGCGGCACCGAACACCCCCGGTTCGATCAACGAGGGCGGTGAGCTCGGCTACTCCCTCGCGCACGCGTACGGAGCGGCCCTCGACAACCCGGACCTCGTCGTCGCGTGCGTCGTCGGTGACGGGGAGGCCGAGACCGGTCCGCTGTCGGCGTCGTGGCAGGCACACACGTTCCTCGACCCCGTGTCGGACGGGGCGGTCCTGCCGATCCTCAACCTCAACGGCTACAAGATCGCGAACCCGACGGTCCTCGCGCGCATCCCGGACGAGGACCTCCAGGCCTACTTCCGCGGGCTCGGCTACGAGCCGATCGTCGTCGACTCCGGCCGCGTCGATCACGACCCGTTCGCGGTGCACGCCCTGTTCGACGGCGCCCTCCGCCGGGCCTTCGCCACCATCGACGACATCCAGGCCGCCGCCCGCGCACAGGCCGCCCGTGCCGCCGCCGGCGAGATGGCCGGCGCCGCGGACCTCCGCCCGCGCTGGCCGATGATCGTCCTGCGCACACCGAAGGGCTGGACCGGCCCGAAGGTGGTCGACGGGCAGCAGGTCGAGGGCACCTTCCGCGCCCACCAGGTGCCGCTGCCGAACGTCCGCGAGAACGACGAGCACCGCGAGCAGCTCGAGGAGTGGATGCGCTCTTACCGGCCCGAGGAGCTCTTCGACGCGGACGCCCGGCCGATCGGTCTGCTCGGGACGATCCGGCCGGCCGGTGACACCCGGATGAGCGCGACCCCGCACGCCAACGGTGGCCGGATCCGCACTGCGCTCGACCGGCCGGGGCTCGAGCGCTTCGCCGTTCCCGTCGGAGAGACCGCTTCCGCCACCGGGACGCTCGGGCCGTGGGTCGCCGAACTCATCCAGCGCAACCCGTCGGACTTCCGGCTGTTCGGCCCCGACGAGACGATCTCGAACAAACTCGATGCCGTGTTCGACGTCACCACCCGGGTCTGGCGCGCTCGCCGGGCCGAGGGCGACGAACACATGGCCGCGCGCGGTCGGGTCATCGAGGTGCTCTCGGAACACCTGCTCGAGGGCATGCTCGAGGGATACGTGCTCAGCGGACGCCACGGCGTCTTCAACACCTACGAGGCGTTCGCCCACATCATCGACTCGATGGTCGGCCAGTACGCGAAGTGGCTCGAGGCCGCGACCGACATCGACTGGCGCGCACCCGTCTCGAACCTGACGATCCTGTTGTCCTCCCACGTCTGGCGCCAGGACCACAACGGCTTCTCGCACCAGGACCCCGGGTTCCTCGACGTCGTCGCTTCCAAGCAGCAGGACCTCATCCGGATCAAGCTGCCCGCCGACGCCAACACGCTGCTCGCCGTCGCCGCGCACGCGATGGAGACCACGGACCGCATCGAGGTGATCGTCGCCGGCAAGCACCCCGAACCGGTGTTCCTGTCGCTCGAGGACGCCATCGCGCACGCCGACGCCGGCTTCGGCGTCTGGGACTGGGCCGGGACGGAGCAGACCGTGGGCCGCACCGACGTCGTGCTCGCCAGCGCCGGGGACGTCCCCACCGTCGAGACCCTCGCCGCCGCGGACATCATCCGGAAGCACGCCCCGGACGTCGGTGTCCGTGTGGTCAACGTCGTGGACCTGCTCTCGATCGGCGACCCACGGAAGCACGAGCACCCGGCATCGGACGAGCGGTACGACGAGGTCTTCCTGCCGGGTACGCCGGCGGTCTTCGCCTTCCACGGCTACCCCTCGCTGGTCCACAACCTGACGTACCGGCGGCACGGGCACGACGACCTGCACGTCCACGGCTTCCTCGAGCAGGGCACCACCACGTCCCCGTTCGACATGCTCATCCGCAACGAGATGGACCGCTACGCCCTGGCGCACGACGCCCTCACCCGCGTCGCAGACGGCAGCGGCCGGTTCGCCGACCTGCTCACCGCACTCACCGATGCGCGGGCCGCCGCCCGTGAGTTCGCCTACACGAAGGGCGAGGACCACGAGGCGGTCTCCGGATGGGAGTTCACCGGCTGGCCGCAGGACGAGCCGTCCGACGGCGGCACCGGCGGCGATCCGGGACGTGGTGAGACTGAAGGTGCGGCACCCGGCAACTGAACGGGCAGCTGAACGGACTGTCGGTCCGGAAGGCGAGCCGGTCAGCGGGCGCCCGGCGACGCCGGTCTAGGGTTGGCCGGTGCAGTCGTTCTCCGTCCGGTCGCTCGTCGAACACCCGGCGCTCCGGTTCCTGGTCGTCGGCGGTCTCGGTTTCGTCATCACGATGGGCATCAACTACGGGTTGAAGTTCTTCGTCATGCCGCAGCACCCGGTGACCGCCCTGGCGATCGGCATCACCGTCGCGACCGTCGTCTCCTACTTCCTCAACAAGAAGTGGTCCTTCGGCGACCGCGGTGAACTGCGCACCGGACACGAGCTGCTGCTGTTCCTCGTCGTCAGCCTGATCGGCATCGCGCTGAACTCGGCGCCGCTCTGGATCTCCCGGTACGTCTTCGGACTCGAGGTGCCGAACGTGTCCCTCGCCGGGCAGGAGCTGGCCGACTTCATCAGCGGGCCCGTCATCGGCACGCTCATCGCCATGGGCTTCCGGTACTGGGCGATGAACCGCTTCGTCTTCCCCGCCCGGCCGGCCCCGCTGGACGCGTGACCGACCTCGTCGTCCCGGCCCCGGGGCTCCCGTCCGTCCCCACCGCGACCGGCGGCCGGTTCCCGGTGCGGCGCATCCACTGCGTCGGGCGCAACTACGCGGCCCACGCGCGCGAGATGGGACACGACCCGGACCGCGAGCCGCCCTTCTTCTTCGGCAAGCCCGCGGACGCCGTGACCACCGACGGCGCTGACACCCCGTACCCGACCCTCACCGCACAGCTGGAGTACGAGGTCGAGCTCGTCGTCGCACTCGGAGCCGGTGGCCGGGACGTCGCGGTCTCCGCTGCCCGGGACCTGGTCTGGGGCTACGCGGTGGGCATCGACCTGACGCGGCGTGACCTGCAGGCCGAGGCGAAGCGGCTCGGGCGGCCGTGGGACCTGGCGAAGGGGTTCGACGCCTCCGCACCGATCGGCACGATCGTCCCCGCCGCCGGCGTCGACCCGAGCTCGGGCAGCATCACCCTGCACGTCGACGGGGAGCTGCGGCAGTCCGGCGACCTGGCCGACCAGATCTGGTCCGTTGCCGAGACCATCGCCGTGCTGTCGCGGGCGGTCCGCCTCGAACCGGGCGACCTGCTCTTCACCGGGACCCCGGACGGCGTCGGCCCGGTGTCCCGCGGATCGGTGCTGCGCGGGGCGGTCGCCGGCGTGGGCACGGTCGAGACGCGGATCGTCTGAGCGGGAGACGCGATGCCGTTCCGGTACCCGGAACTGCAATCCAGAACATCAGTGGTACGGTCGGTGCACCGCACTGAGGAGGTGAGCACATTGAGCATCGACACCATCACGGCAGAACTCGCGGACGACCGCTTCGTCTCCACGGTCCTCCAGCCCTGGGCACACGCCTGATCGACGTCCGGCATCGGGGCGAGCGAGAGCAGCCCCGGTGTCGGGGACCAGCCCCGGATGAGGGAACACCGTGCAACAAGCGAGACAACGGCGCGTCCTCGAGCGCGCAAGGGAACTGACCGCGGCCAACAGCCGTGGGGCGTTGGAAGCCGTGAGTCCCGCCCTTCCTCGACGGCTCGCGTTGGCTTCCGTGACCACCCCGATGAAGCACCGACCGGAACAGGTCCCGAACTACCTGACGGACCTCGGTGTCAGAACGAGCCCTGAACCCGCACAGTTCTTCTCCCTCGCGCAGGTCCAACTCGGCGCAGATCCCATCGTCGAAGACCCGCTCGGAGACGCTGCTCCGTTCGCAGCCCGGTGGGACTCCGGCGAAGTCAGCGAGCAAGGTGCCATCGCAGAACTCGACGCAGTCGTCTCGATCGCAGGCTTCTGGTCGACGGCGGCAGAGATGGCCGAGGAACTGCTCAGCAGTCGACGTCGTCCGGCCATGGCCCGGCTGCGCGGCTGGCTGGGGTCGGCACTGGCGAGCCGACGAACCGCCCTCGCTGAAGTGTCGTTCCGGTCCGTCGGGTCAGCGTTCGACACCACACCAGACGTGATCGCAGCAGCGCACATCCGGATCGCTGCGATGCGCATCAAACGCGACCGGGACACCGGAGGTGGGGTGGCGGCACTCGCAGAACTCGACGTCTTGCTCGAGCGATGGGTTGGAGAGAACCTCATGTCCGACGGTGACGGGAACGCGATGCGAGCGACAGCACGCAACCTCCACGCGCTCGCCTGTTCCATGAACGGTGAACTCGAGCGGGCCAGAGGACTCCTGGGGGTCGCCGCCAGGGAAGCCCGCACCGGGGATCTGGTCTCGGTCGAGCCGGACCAGCGTGCCCGCTACGCTGCTCAGATCGACCTCAACGCAGTGCAGGTCGCCGCGATGTCGGACGGATGGTCGGCCGCTCTGGAGGGCGCACTGACCCACGTCCAGAACGTGTCGCAAGCGCATCGAGGATCACTGCCGGAGGCATTGTCGTACGCCGCCTACGTGGCCTACCGAGCGTCCGACTTCCCGCGGGCTGCGTCCTGCGCCGAACGGGCCGTCGTCATGCTCGGGGGCGAAGGGGCTCCGCTGCGCCTGTCGAGTGCGAGGAAGATCCTCGCCGCGGCTCTCGACGCTGCTGGTCGAACGGCCGCGGCGCAGCGGGTGATCGAACGGCACGGCGAGGACCCGCTCGGTGCATCTGCACACAGATCGGGCGCTGAACTTGACTGAAGCTCTCGCACTCCAACTGGACTCCGTGACCCGGAGGTTCGGGCACGGCGCCGGCGCGCTCGTCGCCGTCCACGAAGTGGACCTCCCGATCGCGCGAGGTGCGGTCGTGGCGGTACTCGGCCCGAACGGTGCTGGGAAGACGACCACCATCAAGATGGCCTCCACCCTGCTGCAGCCGTCTTCCGGCTCGGTCTCCGTCAACGGTGTCGATGCCGTCCGGACGCCGAAACAGGCGCGGAAGCACCTCGGGCTCGTCCTGGGCGGCGACCGCGGTTTCTACATGCGAGCAAGCGCTCTGGAGAACCTCCGCTTCTTCGCAACCCTCGCCGGGCTCCCCCGGCGGAGTGTCGAAGCGAAGGTCCGGGATGCGCTCGGCCTCGTCGGCCTCGTCGGACGCGAACGTGATCGGGTGGAGACGTA
The DNA here is from genome assembly GCF_003234145.1 of Curtobacterium sp. MCPF17_011. NCBI lineage: Bacteria > Bacillati > Actinomycetota > Actinomycetes > Micrococcales > Microbacteriaceae > Curtobacterium > Curtobacterium sp. MCPF17_011. The sequence continues at coordinate 162,861 of NZ_QKSK01000006.1, read as the reverse complement.
CTCGCGCGGGATGAAGCAGCGGCTCCACATCGCACGCGCCGTTCTGAACGACCCGGTCGCCCTGCTCCTCGACGAGCCCTCCATCGGTCTCGACCCGGAAGGCGCGAGAGACCTCCGTGACCTCGTCCGACGCCTTCGCTCGAAGGGGTGCGGGATCCTCCTGACGACCCACCACCTTCAGGAGGCCGATGAGCTGGCCGACGAGCTCGTGGTGATCACGGGCGGGAAGACGGTCGCGCGAGGGTCGGCGCGGGACATCGCCTCCCTCGGCGGTGTCGACAGCGCCATCACCCTGTGGACCGCCGATCTCGGGATCGGCGAGGAACGCATGCTCGCGCATCCGCAGATCGCCGCGGTCGTCCCTCGGGAAGACGGGCGTGGCTACCGCGTCGATCTCATCGGAAACGGCCTCGCACCGACTGCCGACTTCTTCCGGTCGCTGGAGATCACACCTGACTGGTCCGTCCAACGGGACGTCACGCTCGAAGAGGCCTACCTGGCGTTCATCACGAAGGTCGGAGCGGCGTGAGGACGCTGGCCCTGCTCACGTGGTTCCACGGGCGGCAGCTGCTCCGCATCCCGTTCTTCGCACACCAGTGCGTCTCGTCCGCCCTCGTGTTCGAAGTGCTGCGGACACTGGGGCTGTCCGGGTCCGGCCGCGCAGTCCCCCACGACCTGTGGTTGGTCGCTGGCATCGCTGGCGTGTGGTCGACGACGACCCTGGCCGTCGGGATCATCGGCTTCCAACGGTTCCAGGGCACGCTCGAGCACATGGCGATCAGCACGCTCCCGCCCGGGATCGTGTTCGGGAGCCTCGCTTCCGCAGCGGCGCTCATCGGTCTGGTGGGATTCCCGTTGACCCTCGCAGCGCAGTTCGTCACCGGCGGTCATCCGACCGTGACGGGCGGAAGCGTCGTCGTGATCGCCGCCTGCGTCATCGCGTGCAGCGCGTCGGCGTCCGTCCTCGCAGCGGTGTTCGTGGTCCTCCGCGGGGCAACGGTCTACGAGTCGTTGATCGTGACACCCGTCTGGTTGGCCTCCGGTGTGGTGATCCCGCTCGGTGCTCTCCCGGACTGGATCGTTCCGGTCGCCTACCTCTTCCCGATCACCTCCGCCGTGTCCGCCGCCGATCAGCCCGACCTGATGACCACCGTCGCGTTCTCCTTCCTCACGGCCGCGACTTCTGCCGTGTGGTTCGTCGCGGCCGGGATCGCCATGCGCGCGGCCGTCCGGAGGGCGACCATCTCCGGGACCCTGGGTCTGAGCTGATGCGAGGGTTCGTGAACGCCATGGTGATCGCAGTGCGGGCCCGGCCGGAGTTCCTGAACGGTCCGACGGTCTTCGTTGTCCTCATCGGGTCCCCGACGCTGCTCGCTGCGCTCTACCTCGCGGTCGCGTCCGCGAGCGGCACATCGAGCATCGAGCCGCCGGACGCGGTCGCTGCGGGCCTGGCGGTGGCTGGCGTCATGTCGACGATGTCGTCGTCCTCGCTGCTGAGCGCGGATCAAGTGCACGCGACCCTCCCCTTCATCGTGATCGCGCCAGCGAACCGCGCGCTGGTGTGGACTGCCCGCGTGTTCGTCGTGACCAGCATCGGGGTGGTCCAGGGAATCGTGAGCGTGGTCGCGAGCTTCGCCGTCACGAGGAACGCCCCCTCGATCGCCCAGGCCCTCCCGGTCTTCGGGCTCATCGTCCTCGCCGCCGTCGTCTCGGTCGGCCTCGGCCTGTCGATCGCCGCGCTGGGGCTCGTGCTCCGCGACAGCATGCTGGTCCCGAACATCGCTGAGCAGGGGCTGACCGTGCTGTGCGGCGCGGTCGCGCCGGTGGCGACGCTCTGGTCGCCCCTGCAGTCGATCGCCCAGGTCCTGCCCGTCGCACACGTGGTGGCAGCAGGGAGGGCAACGGCGACGGGCGGTCCACCGCTCCTGATGGAGTCCTCCCTCTCGGTCATCGCCGGGATCGCGTGGGGCGTGGTCGGGGTCGCGATCTGGCTGGTCCTCGAACGTCATGCACGCCGAACGGGTGCGATCGAGTCCATGTCCATCGGATGACGGGTGGCTCGTCGACCCGGCGGGCTGGGAGCGTTCGGAGACACCGGGCGTAGAACCGTGCCTGACGCTGCGTCGGAGCCCGGGGGACGGGTCGAGGCAGCGATCCGCAGACAGGGTGTGCAGCAGCTGCAACGACGCAGTGGAGCACGTCCGGATCATGGAGGTGATCCGGTGGAGGAACACGACCTGCTCGCCACGTCCTGGACGTGGGCTGGCCGCGAATCCGTCGACGAGCGTGTCAGCGCCGTCGGCCGAGCCGGGTTCTCCGGGCTCGCACTCGCACTCGACGACCTGCACGAGGTCCGTGCCACCACCGGGTTCGCCGCACTCCGGCGGATGCTCGACGACGCCGGCGTGGTCTGGGTCCAGGTCGGCACGCTCGGGGACTGGTGGCGCCGCGGTTCCGAGCACGACGCCGACCGCGGGGTGCTCCTCGAGGCTGCTGCGACCCTCCGCGCCTGGCAGGTCGTGGTCCGCGCCGACCACGCCGTGCCGGCCGTGCCGCTCCCCCGCATGGCCGAGGCATGGGACCGGCTCGCCGTCCAGAGTGAGGGCGTCGGGGCACGACTGGTCCTGGAACCGGAGCCGTGGTCGAACCTGGCCACTGCGGAGCGGGCCTCCCGCTTCGTCGCCGCCGGGCATCCGAACGGCGGACTGCTCCTCGACGCGATGCACGCGCTCCGCGGCGGCTCGACCCTGGCGTCGATCGGTCAGGGGGTCGTCCCGTCCACGCTCGCCGCCGTCGAACTCAGCGACGGACTCCTGCACATCCCGAACGGCATGACGCTGGCCGACGAGTCCCGGAACGGTCGCTACCTGCCCGGCACCGGGGCATGGGACCTGCCCGGGTTCGTCCGCACCGCCCGCGGCCTGGGCTTCGACGAGCCGTGGGGTGTGGAGGTCCGCACGCCCGCGCTCCGGGCGATGCCGCTCGCGGAGGCGCTCCGGGTGGCTGCTGCCGCGACCCGCGCCGTGCTCGACGCTGCCGATGCGCACGGTGGCACACCCGCACCGGCGATGCCGACCTCGCTCGCGCCGACCTCGGCGGTGGACTACGACGCACCGGGGAGTCGTGGTGTCCCGGGTTTCCCCGGCGTCGAGTTGCCCCGTCGAGCCGATCCAGCGACCTCCGCGTAGCGTGGCGGCCATGACTGATCAGGGACACCCCGGCAACGACGACGCGCTGCAGGCTTCGCAGGAGGCCATCGACGAGGCGAAGGCGGCTGCGGTCGACGCCGGCCATGCGGATGAGCGGGCTGCAGCCGAGGAGGACCTGCCGCTGGAGTCCGGCGGGGCACCCGCGGACGGCCCCGCCCCCGCAGCCTGACCTCTGGTCAACCGGTCAGGCTCGGCCGGAGCGTCAGTCGTCGACCTGGTCGCCGAGGAAGTCGGCGTAGGTGGCTTCGTGTTCGGTGCCGCCCGCGTCCACCATCTGGCGTTCGCCCGTCCAGCCGGCGGGCCCTGATGCCGACGTGCCGTCCTGGTCGTCCCGCTGGTCTGCGTCCGTGTCTCCGCGCTGCCCCTGGGTGAACGGCGGGAGGTACTTGCTCGCGTCCATGTCGCGTCCTTCCGTCCCGAGGACCGTAACAGCCACCCTCGGCCTGGCGTCGGTCCTCGGCGTGATCGTCCCCCGCGTGCGACGACAACGGGGGACGGAAGTTCGCCTGCGGCGGACCTCATGCCTGTGCATGCGGATTCCGGAGTCCGCATGGCGCGTGATGCAGTCCCGTCACTCCCGCACGACGTCGCCCGGCTCCTTGTCGCTCCGCCAGCCACGCCACGACGGCTGCCGGAGTCGTCCGTCGCCCGTCCACTCCGCGAACTCGACTTCTCCCACCCGCTCCGGCCGGACCCAGTGCGCGTCCCTGGCGTCCGGTCGCGGGACGTCGACGAACGGTGGAGCGTCCTGCTCGAGGTCGGCGAGCACCGCCCCGATCTCGTCGAGGTCACGGTCGCGGAACCCGGTCCCGACCTTGCCCACGTAGACCAGACCGTCGTCGCCCGGGATCCCGAGCAGCAGGGACCCGATGCCCCCTTCGCGCCGGCCGGCCCCGGGCTTCCACCCACCGACGACGACCTCTTGCGTGGCGTGGTGCTTCAGCTTCACCCAGGACTCGGAGCGGCGACCCTCGACGTACCGCGATGACCGTTTCTTCGCCACGACACCCTCGAGCCCTCGCTTCCGGGACTCGTTCATCGCCGCGGCGAGGTCGCCGTCGAACTCGGACGGGACGCCGATCGCGCCACCGGGTTCGACGACCGTACGCAGGGCTTCACGCCGCGCTGTGTACCCGAGCCGGGTGAGTTCGTGCCCGTCGGCTTCGAGCACGTCGAACAGCAGCAGGTGCACCGGGGTCGCCGCCCGGGCAGCGCTGACCTCTCGCGGTCTCGTCAGTCCCATCCGGTTCTGCAACAGCTGGAACGACGGGCGCCCGTGCTCGTCGAGCGCCACGATCTCCCCGTCGAAGACCCCGTCCACGCCGGCGTGCTGGGCGAGTTCCTGCAGCTCCGGGTACTGGTCGGTCAGGTCGTTCCCGTTCCGGCTGCGGAGCCGCACCGTGCCGTCGCGCACCGTGGCCAGGGCGCGGACGCCGTCCCACTTCATCTCGAACGCCCACTGCTCGGGGTCCAGAGCGGGCTCGCCCTTCTGCAACGACGCCTGCATGGTACGGCGTTGATCCGGCACCGTGTCCGACTCGGCAGCCCGTTCGATCCGCGATCCGGCAGCCGGTCGTCCGGAGTCGGAGCTGGCACCGGTACTGGCGGGCTGGTCGCCGTCGGCGGTCGGCTGGTCCTTCGTCCGGTGGATGAGCCAGCTCTTCTCGTCCCCGGACCGGCCGCGCCCACGACCGCGGGTGTGCAGGAGCGCGAGTCGGCGGACGCCGTTGGTCCGGCCGTGCAGGGTGACGATCACCTCTTCGTCTTCGCGCCACTTCTCGAGCTCGTAGGTGCCGTCGTCCCAGATCGTCACCGTGCCACCGCCGTACTCACCCGCCGGGATGATCCCCTCGAAGCCGCCGTACTCCAGCGGGTGGTCCTCGGTGTGGACGGCGAGGTGGTTGGCACCGGGGTCGGTCGGTTCGCCTTTCGGCAGCGCCCAGCTCACCAGGACGCCGTCGTGCTCTAGGCGGAAGTCGTAGTGGTTGCGGGTGGCGTGGTGCTCCTGGATGACGAAGGTGGGAGTGCCGTCGGTCCGGACGGTCGGGGACGCTTGCGGAACGGGCTCCGGGGTCTTCGCCGCGTCGCGCTTGGCGCGGTAGGTCGTCAGGCGGTCCTGCGGTTCCACGCGGTCCTGGGGATCCTGGGGATCCTGACGTTCCTGCATCGCCTGGCGTTCTCGGCGCTCGCGCTCGTTCACCTCCTCGGTCCGGGCGCCGTCCCAGTGCCCGGAGTCCGCACGCCCGACCCCGAGCGCAGCGGCGGCGACCGGGTGCAGCAGGTCGCCGAGGTCCGGCATCCGCTCGAGGACCTGGTCGAGGGTCAGGTGCGCCAGCCCGGGTTCGGTCAGCTCCTTCCACGTCCGGGGTGCCGCGACCGTCGGGTGCGAGCGGCCGCGCAGCGAGTACGGCGCGATCGTGGTCTTGTTGCCGTTGTTCTGCGACCAGTCGACGAACACCTTGCCGGCACGCTCAGCCCGGCTCATGGACGACAGCACCAGGTCGGGCATGTCCTGCTCCAGCGCCTTCGCCAGCTCGTGGGCGACGTCGGACACCTGCTGGGCGCTCGCCGTGCCGTCGAGGGCCGCGTACAGGTGGATGCCCTTCGACCCGGAGGTCACCGGGTACGGCTCGAGACCCATGCCCTGCAGCACGGCCCGGGCCGCGACCGCCACCTCGACGCACTCGGCCAGGCCGACGCCGTCCCCCGGGTCCAGGTCGAGCACGAGCCGGTCGGGGTTCTGGTGCCCTCCGCGCGGGCCGAACCGCCACTGCGGCACGTGCAGCTCCAGCGAGGCCTGCTGCGCCATCCACACCAGCGTCGGCAGGTCGTCGACGACGGGGTACTCGACGTCGTGGTGCTCGTGGTGGATGGTGTGGTGCCGGATCCAGTCGGGTGCCGAGTCGGGCAGGTTCTTCTCGAAGAACACCTTGCCGTCGACGCCGTTCGCCCAGCGCTTCCGGGTCATCGGGCGGCCGGTGACATGCGGGATCATCCACGGGGCGATCCGCTCGTAGTAGGCGACCACCTGCCCCTTCGTCGTGCCGGTCTCCGGGTACAGCACCTTGTCGAGGTTCGTCAGCGCGAGCCGCCGGTCCCCCACCTGCACCGTCGTCTTCTTGGCGACCGGACTCACAGCGCGACCCCCGTGGCACCGCCGACCGTCAGCGTGGTGCCCGACGTGTAGGACGACTCGGGACCGGCCAGGTAGACGTAGGCGCTGCCGAGCTCGACGGGCTGCGCCGGACGGCCGAACGGGGTGTCCTGCCCGTAGGCCGCGATCTCGTCACCGGGGTAGCTGATCGGCTGCAGCGGGGTCCACACCGGGCCGGGGACCACGGTGTTGGCCCGGATGCCCTTCGCCGCGAGCTGCCGCGCGAGCCCGTTCGTGTACGTGATGATGGCGGCCTTCGTGGCGGCGTAGTCGATCATCCGGTCCTGCGGCTCGTACGCCGACACCGAACTCGTCGTGACGATCGCGCTGCCCGGGGCCAGGTGCGGCACCACGGCGCGGGTCAGCCAGAACAACGAGTAGAGGTTGACCTTCATGGTGCGGTCGAAGTCCTCGGTGCTCTGTTCGGTGATGTCCGCGTGCACCTTCTGGTGTCCGGCGACCAGGACCAGCGCGTCGAGTCCCCCGAGCAGGTCGACGGCGGTACGGACGAGTTCGGTGCAGAACGCCTCGTCCGTCAGGTCGCCGGGCAGCATCACCGCCGAACGCCCGAGGTCGGCGACGAGGTCGCGGACCTCGGTGAGGTCGTCGATCTCCTCCGGCAGGGCGTTCAGGGCGACGTCGGCCCCTTCCTTCGCCATCGCGATCGCGGCGGCTCGGCCGATGCCCGAGTCGGCGCCGGTGACGAGGACGCGGTACCCACGCATGCGTCCGGTGCCCTGGTAGCTCGTCTCACCGTGGTCGGCGGGCGGGTCGAGCTCCGCCGCTCGCCCGGACCCCTGCTGCGTCTGCGCGGGGAACGGCGGCCGTGCGTACTGGTCTCGTGGGTCCTGCTTGTCGAGCTGGCTCATGGGCCCATCGTGCTCGCGGAACCGGACCGGCGACACAGGAGTGGCGACGTCCGTGGAGAACGCGGGACGTGCCTCCCGGCCGTGGAGGGGGAGACGTGCGCCGGGGCCGAGCGTCAGTCGGTCGAGACGACCGGGTGCCGAGTGCTGAGGAGCCGCCGTGCCGCGCCACGCCGGCGGTAGGACCCCACCAGGCCGACCGTCGCGACGACCGCCCACACGAGGACCAACGCCCAGTCCGCGCCGTCGCCGTCCAGCGCGGAGCCGGCCCAGAGGAGGGTGACCACCGCGGCACCCCACGCGCTGACCAGGCGCCCCGTGGTCTCGTCCTCGAGCTGACGGACCCGCGGTCGCCACACCGCGTCCGGGACCTCCTCCGGCACCCGGCCGGACCGCAACCAGGAGCCGGTCTCGACGACGGCGGAGCGCCCGCCACGGGACCACCACCGGCGCAGCTGCGCCACCGGCAACACCACGGCGAGTGCCACTCCGATGACCACGACGGTGACCCAGGGGAAGGGACCGTCGATGAGCACCCCGACCACGACCGCGATCCCCGCTCCGAGGAGCACCATCAGTCCGAGCTGCACCCACCCGCCGAGGTCCAGCCGATCGTCCACTCCCGCTGCCGCTTCCCCCGTCATGGGCGGCGACGATACGCCGGTCCCGACCCCACCGCACCTGGCGATCCGCTCGGAACCGGGAGCGGTGACCCGTCCGCACGAGCATCATGAGCGCATGAGGTCGATCTGGAAGGGCTCCATCGCGTTCGGGCTCGTCAACGTGCCCATCAAGGTCTACGCGGCGACCGAGACGCACGACGTCTCCCTGCACCAGATCCACGACGAGGACAAGGCACGCATCCGGTACAAGCGGGTGTGCGAGCTCGGGCACGAGGTCGAGTACGGCGACATCCAACGTGCCTACGACGACGGTGAGAAGACGGTGGTCCTCACCCCCGACGACTTCAAGCAGCTGCCGCAGGAGCAGTCGCACGAGGTCGAGGTCCTGGAGTTCGTGCCCGTCGACCAGGTCGACCCGATGATGTTCGAGAAGACGTACTACCTGGAGCCGGACTCCCGCTCCCCGAAGGCGTACGTCCTGCTCCGGAAGACGCTCGAGCAGACCGACCGCCTGGCGATCGTGCAGTTCACGCTCCGGCAGAAGACGCGGCTCGGGGTGCTCCGCGTGCACGACGACGTCCTGCTGCTGCAGGGGCTCCTGTGGGGCGACGAGGTCCGTGCTGCCGACTTCAAGGCCCTCGACACGTCGGTCAAGGTCAGCGCGAACGAGCTGAAGATGTCGTCGTCGCTCGTCGAGAGCATGTCGACCGACTTCGACCCGGACCGCTACACGGACGAGTACCAGGAGGAGCTGCAGCAGCTCATCGACGCGAAGCTCGAGGCGGGCGACGATGTCGACACCGCGGAGACGTTCGGCAAGGACGAGTCGGACGACGACGACACCGGTGGGGACGTCATCGACCTGATGGCCGCACTGCGCGCGTCCGTCGACAAGAACCGCGGGGGCGGAGCCCGGTCGGGAGGCTCGGGGTCGCGTTCCACCTCCGGCTCGCGATCGCGCACGGCCGGTTCCGACGACGACGCGGACGACTCGTCCGACCGGAAGCCGGCGGCGAAGCGGGCCTCGGCCGCGAAGGCCCCGGCGAAGGCGGCCCCGGCGAAGGCTCCGGCGAAGCGGTCGACCGCGAAGAAGGCCCCCGCGGAGGACGAGCCGGCTGCAGAGAAGTCGGCCGCGAAGCGGGCGCCGGCGAAGAAGAAGGCGAGTTGAGGGCCTCCCGGCCGGAGACGCTGACGGCTGCTCAGCTGCCCTGACCCGACCCACCCGTCCGCCGTCGCAGGACGAACGGCAGCGTCGTCCACAGTGCAGCCGTCCCGATGAAGACCGCGGCACCGCCGACCAGTCCGCCGCGGTCGCCGAGCACCACGTCGAAGACGAACAGCACCGTCCCGGCGAACAGCAGCGCACTGGCGAACAGGGCGACGAGCAGGATCACGTTGCCGGCCCGGACCAGCTCGTGCTTCTGACGCTGCCGGAACACCAGGCGGTGGGTCGCGACCGCGGACAGCGCGACCACGGTGACGACGACGGCCAGGACCACCAGCACGAGGTAGGTCGTCTCCTGCAACTCGGTCAGGGAACGGAAGCGCTGCTGGAACGGCAGGGTCAGGAGGAACCCACCGAGGATCTGCGTGCCGGTCTGGACGATGCGGAGCTCCTGCTGGATGTCGGCCCAGTTGCGGTCCCAGCGCTCCGCCGAGGTCTCGTTGCGCCCGCGCTCCGTGCCGCGGGGCTCGCTGTCGGTCGTGCTCATGCGCCGAATGTACGCAGTGCCGTCGTCGCCGCCCGCAGCCGGGCCGTCATGCGCGTGTAACACGAGCAGCGGGACACTGGACGGATGACTCCACAAGAGCCTGGCAGCCGGTCCCCATCGGCACGGCCTGCCCGCCGCTGGCGCGTCGGTCAGGAACCGGCGACGGGGGCCCAGTCTCCACCCGGGGTCACCGGCCCACCCGTCACCGTGTCCATCACCCGCCTCGTCGAACCGGAGCGCATCCCCGAGGTCACGCTGTGGGTGCAGTCGGGCGTGAACCTGGCCAACCGGTACCCGGGCTTCCTCGGCTCCGGCTGGGTCCGGTCCACGGCGCGGTCCCGCGAGTGGCACATGCTCTACCGGTTCGCGGACCACGACTCCCTGTCCACGTGGGAGGTCTCGGACGACCGCCTGCGCTGGCTGGACCTCGGTCGGGACCTGGTCGTGGAGTCCCGTGTCGAGAAGCGCACCGGCATCGAGGGGTGGTTCGACGTGCCGCAGGACGCCCCGGCGTCGAGCGCGCCGCCGCGGTGGAAGCAGGCCGTCAGCATCTGGCTCGGGTTCTTCCCGGTCAACCTGGTGTTCACGGTCCTGGTCGGGTGGCTGCTGCCGTCGTTCGCGGGCCTGGCGGCGCTGCCCAGGGTGCTCGTCACGACGCTGGTGCTCACACCGGTCATGACGTTCTGGGTGCTGCCCTTCGTGACGAAGCTCATCCGCCCCTGGCTGCTGGCCCCACCCCGCCGTCCCTGATCGCGAAACGCAACGTCGACGGCTGCCCGCAACGCAGTACCCTCGCGCGCCCTCGCCGACGTTGCGTTTCGCGGGGGTGGCGTCTTGCGGGGGCACAGGGCCAGCGGGCCGCGCCGGAAGCGGCAGCGCGGGTGGCGAGCGGGGCGGAGGTGGCGTCGTGGGTCTGCCGGAGTGCGGCCCAGCCCGCGGTCACGTCGATCGACTCCGGGTCTTCGATCGGTGCGGCGAGCACGTGCTGCGCCCAGGGCACGGCGTCTCCGGGCAGCCGCAGCTCCGGCGGGAACGCGCCGGTGTCCGCGGTGGAGGTCCGGGTGGGCGCGGCGGCATTGCTCGCCCGGTCCGAGGACCGCAGCGACATGAAGGCGACGTGGCGCGGCGGGGTGCCCGCGCTGATCGTGGTCGCCGCCGCCCAGCAACCGTGGTGCACCGTTCTGGGACGGTGGTCGATGTGGCACGAGGACTTGCTCAGGCGCACAGGTACTGTCTGCTCTTGTCGGACAGCAGCGGCACGCGGCTCGCGCAACGACCACTTCCTCAGGATCCTGCCGTCGGGCGGTTCCGTCGCCGCCGCGAGCCACGGCCACGGCCACGGCCACGGCCAGCCGAGGTGATGATCGCGGTGATGCAGATCACCACCCCTGCCATCAACCAGTCGCGGACTGTGCCCAGACCACCGGTGGCCGCGACGATGATCACGGCCGTCAGGACCGCAACCGGGAAGCAGGCGGCAACGACATTCGGCAGGAACCGGCCGGCGGACCAGGCTGCTCCGAAGAACGCGGCGACACACAGTGCGATGAGGAGGTCGGTCATCGAGGATTCCTTTCCAGAGTGAGCGGCGTCGACGAGTCCAACTCCCGACGCAGCAGAGCTGCGAGACGAGCGGATGCGGGCCACACGGTGAGTCGAACGGTGTGCCGCCCGCGGAGTGTCACGGTCTGCGTGCCGCGCTGCCTGGAGAACCCGACCCACCGGGACACGTCGACCGAGTCCGCCCTGACCACCCACACGGATCGGAACAGCGTCCCCCGCTGTGCGATGACCCACCGGCCGCCGGACGCACTGGTTGCGACCCGGATGTGACCGATGTGGCTGTCTGCCGCTCGGAGCAGGAGGAACGCCGCGGCCACAGCAACCAGCGCGAGCGGAGCCAGGGTCACAGACACGACGGTGGCGAGGAGCAAACTCCCCGCGACGGCGACCAGCACGACGGGCAGGGCTCGAGTTCGACGAGACCCGTCGACCAGATCAGCGGACGGCAGACCGGTGAGGAAGCGGAGCATCTCGACGGCTTGCGGCATGCGGGTCAATGGCAGCAAGAGGTTCCGGGTCACGAGCCCGCTGCCTCCTCGAACGACGGCACGGAGGACGACGCGGTTCCCGAGAAGCATCAACACGGGTCTTCGGAACTCGTACGCTGCAACGTCCTCCGACACGACGACACGCTGCTCCCTCTGCGCCAGCCCCGCGGCGAAGACCAACTCACCGCTCGGACTGCACGTCACTGAGAAGCCTCGGTACCGGACCCACGCGACGGTGGACCCGTAGACCAGGCTCCCGACGGCAACGATCCCGACGGCAAGGCCGGACACCTCAGGATCGAGCCGAGCGATCTCACGCACGGATGGCAACACCGTTCTGGAGAGACCGAACCAGGGCAGGATCTCGGATGCGGCGGAGTAGACGCTCGGCAGGAAGAAGACGAATGCGCCGGTGCAGACCCCGATGAGCACGAAATCGGACGGTCGGAGAGGTGGAGTCACGACCCGTCCTGGCTCGGACTCCAAGATCGGCGCGACGTCGAGTACCTGTCCGGGGTCGAGCAGACCTGGGGTGGCCCGCTCCGCCCGGCTCTGACCGTGGAGCCGCACGAGGCGCGCAGCCTCGCCGGTCAGGAGGTCCTGGATCGTGACGGACGCCATCTCCGATGCCCGCAGTGTGATCCGGAGATCCGCGACACCGAAGGTGCGCTGCACCAGTGTCTGACCGACGGTCACGCTGACGACGGACCGCCACGGGAGGCGCTTCTCCTCGCGGCCGACGAGTCCTCGGAGGACCGTGATGCCGCGCCTGTTCGCCGCGTACCGCACGGTGCACCAGCCGGAGAAGACCTGCACCAGCCGCGTGTAGCCGTAGTAGACCAAGACGACCAAGAGCACCGTGTCCCAGGCAGATGGGAGCGCCGCCGTCAGCGTCACGCCGAACCCGACCACCAGCCAAGCGGATCGCATCACGACCGCGGCCCGGACGAGCAGGGAACGCGGGTGGAGACGACGAAGTGGAACACGATCAGACATCGTCAGCCCCGAGTTGCATCAGGCGCTCGACGTCCATGTCCGACATGGGCAGGAGCGAGACTTCCCGCGCTGGGGTGAACAGCACGCACTTGGCGACGCAGAGGTGCTGCAGGAGCGGACCCGCTTGACGGCGGACCAGCGTGATCTTCGATCCGGGGATGTGATCCACTGAGCGGAACACTGCTCCCCGGTACACGAGCACGCCCCCCGGAACGATCTCGACACGGAAGTTACGGACTGCGACCGGGATGACGAGCACAGACTCGATGACCGCACTGAGCAGAGCAAGTGCAGCCACCACCCAGCAACACGTTCGCCACGCCCCGGATGCCCAGACCGTGCAGAGGATCGCTCCTCCGGCGACGATGATGCCTCCCGCCCAGGCTTCGATCCGACCGACCATCCTGGCTGCGACCTCCGCCGCTCGCAGCGACTCACGGGCCTCGAAACCTCCGCGCCGTTCACCGCCGGCGGTTCGATGTCGCGTCACGGTACTGCTCTTCGAGGGTCTGGGCTTCGGAGACGAGGTGCGACAGCACCGCCCCGGAGGACAACGCCGTCCGGAACACCCGCGCTGGCTCCATCCCTCGCACCAGGATCGAACTGTCGGCGGTGACGACCACGTCGGCTCCGGCTGCCGTCAAGGCGCGGACGAGTTCCCCAGCCCGCGACTCCGCGCGGAGCCGGACCGAGTTCCGCGCCGGACTCCGGCCGTCGAGTGGGGACAGAGAACCGTTCGTCAGGAGCACCACGCGGGTGGCGATCCGCTCCATCTCAGCCATGAGATGCGAGGAGAGCAGCACGGCTCGTCCGGAACTGGCGAAGCCCCGGAGGAGTTCGCGCATCCAGAGCACCCCGTCGGGATCGAGACCGTTGAGCGGCTCGTCCAGCACCAGGACGTCCGGCTCATCGACCAGCGCCAGGGCGAGCGCGAGCCGCTGACGCATCCCGAGCGAGAGGTGCTTCACGCATCGGCGCTCCGCATCGCTGAGCCCGACGGTTGCCAGCGCCGCCTGCACAGAACCGCGGCGTACTCGACCGCGGGAGTACAGGTGTGCGATCACCAGGTGTTGACGACACGTGAGCCTGTCGTCAAGCCACGCCGGGTCGAGGAGCGCGCCGATCCGCAGAGGACCGTCCGTGGCATCTCCGAATTCGACGACGCCAGCTTGCGCCGTGTCGATACCAGCGACGATCCGGAGGAGGGTGCTCTTCCCGGAGCCATTCGCGCCGAGCAGTCCAAGTACCTCGCCAGGGCGGACTTCGAGGTCGAGGTCCGTGAGCACCTGGTGCCCCCCGAACCCTTGACGGACGCCGATGAGTCGGACGATGGGGTTCATCGGATGCCCCACCGTCGGATACTGACCAGACCGGCGATGAGGAGAGCGGTGTCCAGTCCCACGAATCGGAGGACGGCGGTCCCTTGCGTCGAGGGCTCCAACAGCGCAGCAGTGAGCGTCACCGGCGCGAACTGCAGGACCGAGACGCTGATACTCGGTGCCCATATCCCAGCGATCGCCACGAGGAGCGGCAGCGCCCAGACGACGGCCAAGTAGACGAACACTGCGGGGACGGGCGATCGCATGAGCATGCCGATCCCGGCGCCGAGCAAGACGAACAGGAGATGCAGGGCCGGGAGCGCCAGCCACGCAAGCGGCGATGCACGCAGGACGTCGTCTGTGCGAGAGGCCGCGAGCGGCACGAGCAACATCACCACGGCGAGCCCTGTGAGCACTCCTGCGGTGGCCAGCACCGCAGTCTTCGCGACGAAGACGAGCGTGCGATCGTTCATCTGCAGGAGTGTCAGTGCGAACTGACGGGATGACAGATCAGCCGCGGTGAAGAGCGCTGCCGCGAGTCCCAGGAAGAACGGGCTGACCTCTGCGCCCGACACAGCTGCTCGCACGACCGTCGCCGATGCCGCGGCCGGTGCGAGGACGAGGACCTGCCCCGCGCCGAGTGCGAGCGCTCCCAGGACGGCGATCGCCAGCAGAGCCATCTGGGAACGCAGGCTCACGAGCCGGTACCCCTCGCCTCGCCACGATCGCGACCATTTGGATCTGGTCGCCGCGTAGGTCGCCCGCCGTGTCATCGTTCCCACCCTCGAATTCCGGTCTCCGCCGCCCGGGAGATCCGGGATGGACACAACGTAGCCGATTTCGCGCGACGTGTATTGCTCACGCCACCTATCAGAATCCTGTATTTGACTTCGAGCGCGCCAACCTGCCACGGTCGTGCTCACCGCACCGACTGCGGTCGGGGAGACGCGTGCACGCGGGGACCCGGATGAAGCGAAAAACGAATCGAAGGGGGGCACAGCCATGGCTGTGTTCGCACGGATCCTCCAGCTGCTGGCGAGGTACGGAGCGCGGGCCGTCGCATGGGCGAAGGCCCACGTCCAGCAGGTCCTGAACTGGATCAACATCAGACAGGCGATCGACTGGATCGTGTCGAAGATCAAGCAGATCCTCGGCATCCGCTAGCAGGACGGCGAGGCCCGCCTGTTGCGGAGCCGGCCAGCGCCTGCGTTCGGGGAACCGAGCGCAGGCGCTGGCCTCGTTCGTGAGGGGAGACAGACGTCAGCTGCCACCCGGAGCGGTCAGCCGAGGACCGACAGCTGGTCCAGCCGCTCGAGGATCACGCCCTCGCGCAACGCCCACGGGCAGATCTCCAGCGCGGGCAGGTCGAAGATGTCCAGGCAGGCCTCGGCGACGAGCGCCCCCGGCACGACCTGGTGCGCCCGGCTCGGCGAGACCCCGGGCAGCGTCCCGAGCTCGTCGACCGACATGGTCAGGAGCGACGGCAGCCGGTCGCGGAGCACCGCACCGTCGAGCAGCCGGGGCACGAGCGGCCCTGCGGCAGACGGCGCTGCGCCGCAGATCCGGGCGATGGAGCGGAACGTCTTCGAGGTCGCGACCGCACGGTCCGGAGCTCCGGACCGCAGGAGCCGCCCCGCTTCGCGGGCGATCTCGATGCGGACCTCGTGCCGGACCCGACGCAGCTCGTCCTGGCTGGGGGTGCCGGCCGCGAAGTACGTGCGGGCCAGCCGCGCGGCACCGATCGGCATCGACCAGGCGACGTCGGGCGCCTCGTCCGCGCCGCCGGCGATCTCGAGTGACCCGCCGCCGATGTCGAAGACCGCGAGACGGCCGGCGGACCAGCCGAACCAGCGGCGCACGGCCAGGAACGTCAGGCGGGCCTCGTCCGACCCGGAGAGCACGGCGAGTTCGACACCGGTCTGCTCCTGCACGTGTGCCAGGACCGCTTCGGAGTTCACGGCGTCACGTACCGCGGAGGTCGCGAACCCGAGCATGTCCTCACAGCCGCGGTCCTCGGCGACACGGACGGACTCGGCCACGAAGTCCGTCAACGCGTCGATGCCCACCGGCGTCACCGCACCCCGGTCGTCCAGGTGCTCCGCGAGTCGCAGTGGTCGCTTGAACGACGACGCGGGCAGCGGGGCTGCGCCGCCGTGGGCGTCGACGACGAGCAGGTGACCGGTGTTGGAACCGATGTCGAGGACTCCGACGCGCATGCGCCCACGCTAGTGGTCGGGCGGGAGGCCCCGGATCACGTCCCGAGGAACGCCTCCAGCTGCGCGGTGGTCGGGTAGGACGCCTGTGCGCCGACACCGGTCGCCGCGTACGCACCGACACCGGCTGCGAAGCGCGCGGCCTCGACGAGCGCGTCCCCCGCGGCGAGCCGGAGTGCGACCGCCCCCATGAAGGCGTCCCCACACCCCGTGGTGTCGACCGCGTCGACGGGGACAGCGGGGACCTCGACCGGCGCGGCGTCCCCGTCGTGCACGACCGAGCCGTCGCCGCCACGGGTGACGATCGACCGGGCGACGCCGTGGTCCCCGAGGGCGGCGGCTTCGTGCTCGTTGACGAGCAGGACGTCGGTCAGGTCGAGGAGCTCCGGTGGGACGTCGCCGAACGGGGACAGGTTCGTCAGCACGGCCACCCCGGCAGCGTGTGCGGCACGGGCGGCGGCGAGCACAGCCTCCATCGGGACCTCGAGGCACAGCCCGAGGACGGCGGCGTCCCGGAAGAGGTCGGCGGGCAGGTCCTCGGCCGAGAACGTGGCGTTGGCGCCGCCGGAGATGACGATGGTGTTCTCGCCGCGGCCGTCGACCGTGATGACGGCGGTGCCGGTGGCCGTCCCCGGCCGGACGACGACGTCCCTGGTGTCCGCACCCGAGGCCGCGACGGAGTCGCGGAGCAGTGTGCCGTTGCCGTCGTCGCCGACCGCGCCGACCATGCGGACGGTTCCCCCGAGCCTCCCGGCCGCGACGGCCTGGTTGGCGGACTTGCCCCCGGGCAGGATCGCCAGGTCGGACCCGTGCAGGGTCTCCCCCGGCTGCGGGAAGCGCTCGGTGCGGACGACGAGGTCCGCGTTCAGCGACCCGACGATCACGATGGTGTCGGTCATCGGACGGTCTCCTTCTGCGGGGTGGCGGCCGTGGTCTCGGCACCCTCGGGACGGGGGATGAGGAACGAGGTCGCCAGGGCAGCGGTCGTGATCACGGCTCCGAGCAGCATCCCACCGGAGTACCCGGCGGTGCCCGAGGAACCGCCGACCCCGAGCGCGATCTGCAGCGCGGGCAGCACGGCGAAGCTGACGCCGGCGCCGAGGTTGAACGCGCCGGCGTTGAGTCCGGGCAGGAACCCGGGGTTCGAGTCCGGCGACAGCACGATGCCCAGGCCGTTGAGGATGATGTTCGCGATGCCGGCGTACGTGATGCCGATGAGCACGGTCGCGACGACGAGTACGGGCAACGAGTGCACGCCGACGATCGCCATCAGGATGGTCGCGACGATGCTGCCGACCAGCCCGACGCGCAGGACGGCCCGGTAGCCCAGCGTCGGGGCGAGCCGACCGGCGAACGGCCCGACGATCCAGCCGACCAGCGCGTACGGCGTGAGGAACACGAGGGAGGCGAGGTCGGCCTCCATCCCGAAGCCCGCGTCCCCGTTCTGGGCGAGCGAGGTGACGAGCCCGTTCACCACGGCGAACACGCCGGTCATGGTGAGGAACGTGGTGGCGAGGAGCGCCCACGTGGCCCGACGTCGGAGGAACCGGGTCTCCACGAGCGGTTCCCGCACCCGCGACTCGACCGTCCAGAACACGGCGAAGGCGACGAGGGCCAGGACGATGCCGCCGATGACGACCGCCGGGTCCGCGTCGCCGAGCTTGCCCGCCTCGTTGAACGCGGTCAGCAGCGCGCCGACCGAGACCACGAGCGGGACGACGCCGACCCAGTCCATCCGGGTGCCCTCGGACGGCTTCGACTCCACGCCCCAGATGGTGACGAGTGCCAGGGCGATCACGGTGACGACGGCGATGACCCAGAAGATGCCGCGGAAGCCGAAGTGGGTCGCGATCCAGCCGCCGGCGAGGGCGTCGATGCCGGCGATGCCGCCGTTCACCGCGGTGAGCAGCCCGAGGGCGGCGCCGTAACGCTTCGGGTCCCGGATCTCGTTGCGCAGCACGAGCAGGCTGATCGGGACGACCGGGCCCGTCACGCCCTGGATGATCCGGCCGGTGAAGAGCATCGGCACGTTCAGCGCGAGGGCGGCGACGACACTGCCGACGACCATCACCGCGAGCATCCCGACCAGCACGCGCTTGCGCCCGACGATGTCCGACAGCCGGGGCAGGAACAGGGAGAACAGCGCGGCGAGCGTGAAGTACAGCGTCTGCGAGAGACCGATCGTCGCGTCGTCGGTCCGGAGCTCGCGTGCCATCGTGACCAGCGCGGGGCTGAGCATGCTGGCGTTGAGCTGGAACGCGATGCACGCGGCGAGGAGCGCTGCGGTGAGCGCGCCGATCGACTTCGCCGGCATCGACTTCGTCGTCGAGGGGGTGCTCATCGCGCTCAGACCTCCGACGTGGCGCTCGGCTGCGTGGTCAGGCCCGCGTCGAGCCCGTCCGCCGCCGCACGGGGCGTCCAACCGGTGTCGGGCGTCTCGCCGATGCGCTCGAGGGCGTCGATCACCAGGTCCCAGAACCGGCCGTGGTCGAGCTCCATCGCGGCGCTGGTGCGGCAGTCCTCCGGCGCCGGGGAACGGAAGTCGGCGACGGTCATGCCGAGGGTCAGCGTGCCCTGGGTCTCGACGCGGATCGGGACCTTCACGGCGCGCACGATCGTCGGGTCGATGACGTACGCGACGGCGCACGGGTCGTGCACCGGCGGGGCGTCGAAGCCCTGGACGTCCTGGTACGCCTTGCCGAAGAAGTCGAGGAGCTCCCCCACGAACGCGGCGGGTCCGGTGCCGACGGCGGCGATGCGGGCGGCGACCTCGGGGGTGGCGAGCGCCTGGTGGGTGAGGTCGAGTCCGACCATGACGACCTCCCACCCGGCGTCGAAGACGATCGACGCGGCCTCGGGGTCGATGACGATGTTGAACTCGGCGACCGGGCTCCAGTTGCCGACGTGGACACCGCCGCCCATCAGCACGACCTGCTTGACGCGCTCGACGATGCGGGGCTCCTTGCGGACGGCGAGCGCGATGTTCGTCAGGCCGGCGGTCGGCACGATCGTGACGGTCCCCGGCTCGTGCGCCATCACGGTGTCGATGATCAGGTCGACCGCGTGCCGCTCGTCGAGCTCGAAGGACGGCTCTGGCAGGACGGGTCCGTCGAGGCCGCTCTCGCCGTGGATCTCGGGGGCGACCTCGACCTGGCGGAGCAGCGGTCGAGCGGCGCCGGCGGCGAAGGGCACGCCGGTGATCCCCGCGATCCGGGCCACGGCGAGCGCGTTCCGGGTGACCTTCGGCAGGGTCTGGTTCCCGACGACGGTGGTCACGGCGAGCAGTTCGACGTCCGGGTTGCCATGGGCGAGCAGCATCGCGACGGCGTCGTCGTGGCCGGGGTCGCAGTCGAGGATGATCTTCGCGGGGGTGCGGGGGGCGTCGGTCACGAGGCTGCTCCACTTCGTCGGGGAGCCGTCGGCCCAGGGGTCGGGCCGGCCGGCAGGAGGTCGGGGCCTGACGCGCCATGCACGCCGCGTCAAGCGTTTGACATCTCAGCGCATCAAGCGCTTGACGTCAAGTCGTGCGGATCTCGCGTTCCCACCGTCGCTAGCATCGACGCGTGCCCTCGTCCCCGCGCAGACGCCCCGCTCCGTCCGGCCGGGTGACCGCCGCGATGGTGGCCGAACGTGCCGGCACGAGCATCGCCACGGTGTCCCTCGTCGTCAACGGCAAGGACCGCGGGCGGGTCTCGACACCGATCGCCGACCGGGTCCGGGACGCCGTCGAGCAGCTCGGCTACGTCGTGGACCACGCGGCGAGCTCCCTGGCGCGCGGCAGCGGCGACCTCGTGGTGCTCATCGCACCCGACCTGTCGAACCCGTTCTTCGCCGAGGTCATCCGCGGCGTCCGGGACACCGTCGGTGACCGCTTCCAGCTCGTGCTGTCCGTCACCGAGCGCGGCGCGCAGCCGGTGGACGCCGACGTCCGCCGCTTCGAGCGGCTCCGCCCCGCCGGGATCCTGGTCGACGCACCGGCCGAGAGCGCATCGATGTCCGCGAGCGTCCCCGTCGTCCTGCTCGACGCACCGGGCGGCCCCGGTGCGGTCAACTACGACCTCACCGCCGGGGTGGAGGCGCTGGTCGCCCACCTCGCCGCGGCCGGACACCGCCGGGTCGCCTACCTCGACGGGACCTCACGCGCGACGACGTTCGCGGTCCGCCGCACGCTGTTCGAGCAGGCGACCGCCACCGCCGGCATCACGACGTCGCCCGTGACAGCACAGGCGGACCTGACGATCGACGCCGCCGCGACCGTCGTCGGGCAGGTCGTCGACGCGTGGCTCGCTGACGGGGTCACGGCCGTCGTCGCAGCCGCCGACACACTGGCGTACGGGGTCCTCCGGGTCGCCGCCGAGCGCGGCATCGCCGTCCCGGCGACCCTGGCGGTCGCCGGGTTCGACGACCTGCCCTCGTCCTCGGTCACCGCGCCCAGCCTGACGAGCGTCGCCCTCCCCGGTGCGGAACTCGGGCGAGCGGCGGCGCTCCGGCTCCTCGCTGCACTCGACGGCGTCGGCGCCCCGGACCCGGCGCTGCCCACCCGCCTGGTCCCCCGCGCGAGCACCGGGGCCTGAGACCGAGCAGACGTCGGACGGGAGGCTCCCCACCAGCTGGTGGGGAGCCTCCCGTCCGACCGTCGGTCGCGTCTACTCGTCGTGCCGGGTCGTCGAGACCGATCCGGTCTGCGAGCCGACCCGCTCGGGCGACTCGGGCTCGGACCCGGCCGGCACGTCACCCCGCACCGCACCGTCGCGACGCGCTCGCTCGAGCGCGTCCGCCTCGTCGCCGCCGACCGCCTCGCCGCGGGCGACCATCCCGGCCACGTCCGCCAGCCGTAGCTGCGGGATGAAGAGCGCGAGCACGAGCGCGGCGGCGATGAACGGCAGCAGGTACCAGAACACCGGCGACAGCGAGTCGGCGTACGCGTTGACGATGCCGTCCTGCACGGCCTGCACGGCCTGCACGGCCTGCGGCAGCTTCAGATCGCCTTCGCGAAGCAGTACGACCAGGGCATCGTCTCGGCGTACGGCTCGTACACGTCGATGCGGTCCCACCCGGTCTTCTCGTACAGCGCCACGGCCTCGGGCTGCTTGTCGCCGGTCTGCAGGACCAGACGCGTGGCCCCCTGCTCGCGGCCCACGCGGGCGCACTCGTCGAGGAGCGCGGTAGCGGCACCCTTGCCCCGGGCGGCCGCCAGGACGATGAGGCGCTTCAACTCGATCTCGTCTCCGAGTCGGCGGACGGCGATGTGCCCGAGGACGGTCCCGTCGTCGTCGACGGCGAGCAGGGACGTCACGACGGTGGACGGGTCGACCGACAGCACGCGGTTGCGCTCCGCGGTGACCTCGGGAGCCTCACCGGGGTTGGAGTCGCCGTACCGCTCGTGCATCTCCTCGTCCATGGTCGCGCGGAGTGCGACTCCGCGCGGGTCTTCCCAGGGCACGCGTTCGATGGTGATCACGATCGTCCATCCTGACACGCGACGGGCGGACGCGTGTGCACGGGTCGCGTCAGGAGAGCGAGCCGATCGGGCTGCCGTCGAGGTCCTCGAGCAGGGCCGCAGCGTCGTCGTACACGGCCGCGGCGCCGGCACCGCGCAGCTCGTCCCCGCCGATGCCGCCGGTCATCACGCCGATGCAGGTCACCCCGACGCGACCAGACGCCTCGACGTCCCACATCGCGTCGCCGATCATGACGGCACGCTCGGGGTCCACGCCCACCTTCTGCAGGGCGACCTCGATGATCCCGGGGTCTGGCTTCGCCTGCTCGACGTCCTCGCCGCTCGTCACCGCGGTGATCCAGCGGTCGGCGTCCAGGAGTTCCAGCAGCCGGTCGAGTTCGTTCTGCGGGGCGCTCGTCGCGAGCACCACGGCGTGCCCGCGGCCGGCGACCGCCTCGAGCAGGTCACGCGCACCGGGCAGCAGCCGCAGCTGCGGCATGTGCTCGGAGTAGTAGGCGGTGTGGAACTGCTTCGCGGTGTCACGGACCTCGTCCGAGGCGTCCGGCAGCAGCGACTCCAGGAGCTTCGACGAGTCCATCCCGATCGCCCGGTGGATCCGCCAGGCGTCCACGGACTCGCCCGCCGCGCGGAAGGCCCGCCACCAAGCGTCGATGTGGGCGTAGTTGGAGTCGGCCAGGGTGCCGTCGATGTCGAAGAGGACGGCGGTGGTGGAGGTGTCGGACATGCCTCCACCCTGCTCCGTCGGCGGCGACCGTCGCCTCAGGTGGGCCCCCGGGCGCGGTGGACGCGCCGGACGACGGACGGGAGGCCCGGGACCGTCTGGTCCCGGGCCTCCCGTCCGTCAGGTGGTGACGTGTCAGGCGCTGCGGACGTCGTCCGCCGACGACTGCGCGTTGTCCTTCACGTCGGACGCGGCGCCCTGCGCCTCGTCCTTGACCGTCTGGGCGGCGTCCTGCGCGGTGCCCTTGAGGTCCTGCGCGTGCTCCTTGGCGGCGTCGACGAGCGGGCCGCTGGCGTCCTTGGCCTGCTCCTTCGCCTTGTCCAGGAGCGGTGCGGCCTTGTCCTTGAGGTCGCCCGCGAGTTCCTCTTCCTTGGTGGAGGAGGGCAGGAGCGACGACGCGAGCCAGCCGACACCGAAGGCGATGAGGCCCACGGCGAGCGGGTTGCCCTTCGCCTTCTCGACACCGCGCGAGGCGGCGTCCTTGGCGGAACCGGTCGCGTTCGACGTGGAGCCGGAGACGCTGGAGCGAGCCGAGCCGGCCGCGCCCATGACGGAGTCGCGTGCGCTGCCCGCCGCGCCCATCACGGAGTCGCGGGCGTCCTGGAACCGGCCCTTGACCTTCTCGGTCTGGCGGTGGGCGATCGACGACGGGTTGACCTTGTCGGCCAGGGCGTCGACGTCCGAACCGAGTTCGCCGCGGGTGCGCTCGATGTCGGCGCGGATCTCGTCTGGGGTACTCATCAGTTCCTCCCGTTGTTGGGCTTGAGTGTCTCGGGGACTTCCTTGACGGTCGCGACCGTCTGCGGCGCACCGTTGATCTGCTTGATCTCCTTGCGCCCGCGGGAGGCGAGGATCGCTGCGGCGATGGCGTAGATGACGGCGATGACCACGGCGGACCAGGCGTTGCCGATGAGGTAGCCGAGGCCCCACCATGCGGCGATCGACAGGAACAGCAGAGCGAACAGCCCGGTGACCCCGGCGCCGCCGAACATGCCGGCGCCCTTGCCCGCCTTCTTCGCGGAGTCGGTCAGCTCTGCCTTGGCGAGCGCGACCTCCTGCCGGAAGAGGGTCGAGAGGTCACGGGACACCTCGGAGAGGAGTTCGCCGAGGGGCGTCGATGCAGCACGCTCCTCCGCGCTCGGCTGCCCGGGCACCGTCCGACCGGTCGCGCCGGGGAACGGATCGGTCATACGAGCGGCCCCGTCCCGGCGGTGCCGGTACCCGTGGTGCTCGTGCCGGTGACGCCCGTCGAGCCGAGGTCGGAGGTCCCGGTCGTCCCGGTCGCCTCGGCTTCCTTCTCGTGCTTGATCTCGGTCGTCAGCGCCTTGGCGAGACGGCCGGCGAGGATGCCCGCACCGGCGGCGATCGCGATGAAGGTGCCCGGACGGCGCGCTGCGAACGACTTCACGTCGTCGACGAGCGAACCCGGGTCACGGCCTTCGAGGTACCCGGCGAAGGAACCGGCACGGTTCGACAGGTCGCGGACGACCTTCGAGGCCAGGCCCTGCTCGTCGTCGTTCTCGGCCATCTTGCCGAGCTGCTCACCGATCGTGCGGAGTCCGCCGGCGGCGCGCTGCTGCTGGTCGGCAGCCTGGTCCTTGAGGGTGCTGGACGCCTGCCCGTAGAGCTGGCGTGCGTGGTCCGACACCTCGGAGGCGACGTTCGCGGCCTGCTCCTTGGCGGTGCCCGCGACGTTCGCGGCCTTCTCCTTGGCGTCGCCGGCGACGTCGGAGGCGGCACCCTTCGCGGCGTCGGCCTTGCCACCGCTCGAGCTGTCGTCGGAGCCGGTGCTGCTGACGCCGCTGCCGGTACCGGTCGCGGTCAGGCTGCCGGCGGGGACGGTGCCCGCGGGCAGCTGCTCGTCGGCGGGGATGGCGTCCAGCGGTTCGAGGTCGTCGAATCCGGTGGGGCGCGCGACGGGGGTACCGCTCGCGTAGGACGGGACCGTGACGCCGGGGTGGATCTCGTGACCCTCGGCGGCAGCCGTGGCGTCGTGGATGGGCGTCCCGGAGTCGTTCCCGGGTGGGTTCGTGGTCATGGTCGGCCTTCCGGTCTTCTCGTCGCGGCGGGCGGTGCACCCGCTGCGTTGGACACGAACCTGCGCGGAAGAGTCTGAGACGGGTTCCAGGAACGCCGATCTGCGCGGATTCCCGCTCGACCCTCCCCAGAACGCCAGTCGAGGAGCGACATGCCCCTCCTTCACAGCGACCGTCCGGTTGGCTCGAGCCATGCCATCCGTCTCGGTCGTGGTCCCCGTGCGCGACGACGCCGAGCACCTTCGACGGTGCCTGACGGCTCTGGCGGTGCAGACCCGGCTCCCGGACGAGGTCGTCGTCGTCGACAACGGCAGCTCCGACGACAGCGCGGCCGTGGCCCGTGCCGCCGGCGCCGTCCTCTGCGTCGAACCGGTCCGCGGCATCGCCCGTGCGTCGTCGCTCGGCTACGACACGGCCCGAGGGGACGTGATCGTCCGGCTCGATGCGGACTCCGTGCCGCCGCCGCACTGGATCGCGAGCGCGCTCGACCTGCTCGAGGACCCCGCCGTGGTCGCGGTCACCGGTCCGGGCCGGCCCGTGGACGCCGGGCCCCTCGTCCGGCTCGCCTGGCCGGTCCTCTACATGCAGCCGTACTTCGTCCTCATGCACGGCGCACTCGCTCGACCACCGTTGTTCGGGTCCGCGACAGCGATCCGCAGGTCCGCATGGCTCGCCGTCCGCGACCGGGTGCACCGGGACGACCCGGAGGTCCACGACGACGTCGACCTCAGCATGCAGCTGGACCCGTCGTGGCGGGTGCTGGCCGATCCCGTGCTCGCGGTGGGGGTGTCCGCGCGACCGTTCTCGAGCCTCCCGTCCGCACTGTTGCGTGCACGACGCGCGTTCCACACCTTCCGGGTGACCGGTCGGCGCGCCTCACCCTCACGCCGGTGGGCGCGACGGCTCCGGGTGGCCTGGCGGGCTCGTGACCACGTACGGGCGTGGTGGCGGGCGCGCTGACCGTCGACGCCACACCCGACGGCTGACGCGGCTCGTCGTGTCCGTCCCACCTCAGGGCAGGACGACCACCTTGCCGGCGATGGCCCCGTCGGCGGCCTCGGCGTGCAGGGCCGGCAGCGCGGTGAGCGGGATGCGCCGCGTGACCTCCACGTGCAGCGAGCCCTCGTCGACCAGGGACACCAGGCGTGTCAGACGGTCGCGGTTCGGCAGCACGAAGACGACCGCGGAGCGCACGCGACGTGATGCGTCGTCCGGGGCGGGCATCCAGGCGGTGGTGCTGACGACCGCGCCGCCGTCACCGACCAGGGCGACCAGTCGGGTGAACTCCGCGGGGTCGAGCGGGGCCAGGTTGAGGAGCACGTCGACCGGTTCGGTGACGGCGTCCAGCAGGTCCGTCGTGGTGTGGTCGACGACCTCGTCCGCTCCCGCAGCCCAGACGGCGTCGGCACTGCGGGGGCTGGCGGTCGCGACGACGTGTGCGCCGAGCTGCTTCGCCAGCTGGACCGCGTACTTGCCGACCACACCGCCCGCGCCGACGACCAGCAGGCGCTGCCCGGCCTGCAGCCGTCCGTCGTCGACGAGCGCCTGCCAGGCCGTCAGGGCGACGGAGGGCAGTGCGGCGGCGTCGGCGAGCGGGATGCTCGTCGGGGCGGGGACGAGGACGTCGGCAGGAGCGACGACGTACTCGGCCGCGCCGCCGTCCCGCTCCATGGGCAGGAACCCGATGACCGTGTCACCGACGGTGAGCCCCTCGACTCCAGCCCCCACGGCGTCCACCGTGCCGGAGACGTCGTAGCCGGGGACGTGCGGCAGCACGATCGGGATGGGGAGGGCCCCGGCGCGCATCCCGGCGTCGGCGGCACTGAACGCCGAGGCGGCGACCCGGACCCGGACCTCGCCCTCGGCCGGGACGGGCTGTGCGACGTCGAAGTACCGGAGCACCTCGGGGCCGCCGATCTCCTGGAACTGGACTGCCTTCATGGTCGTTTCCTCTCGTTGTTGCTTCGAGTTCGAAGCACTTACCAGGAACGTACCACTGCTTCGAACTCGAAGCAACGGGTAGGATCGATCCATGACCGAGACACCGCTCCCGCTCACCGACGCGCAACTGACCGCCTACCTCTCGTTCACCGAGGTCAGCGCACTGCTCCGCCCCGCGGTCGAGAAGCAACTCAAGGACGTCGGAGCGCTCAGCTACGTGCAGTTCCAGTTGCTCGCCCGACTCGGCGACGACCCGAGCGGCAGCCGGAGCATGACCGACCTGGCGGACGGCGTCGTCTACAGCCGGAGTGGACTGACCTACCAGGCGCAGCTGCTCGACCAGCGCGGGCTCGTCTCCAGGGCACCGTCGCCCGAAGACGAGCGCCGCGTCGTCGTCACGATCACCGACGCGGGCCGCGAGGTCCTGTCCGCCGTGTTCCCGGGACACATCGCGCTCGTGCGCGAACTCCTCTTCGCCTCACTGTCCGAAGCGGACGTCGAGTCGCTCGCACGGATCCTGAACCAGGTCGGGACGCGTCTCCGCGAGGCGCCGCCCCGCT
Source organism: Curtobacterium sp. MCPF17_011 (assembly GCF_003234145.1). NCBI lineage: Bacteria > Bacillati > Actinomycetota > Actinomycetes > Micrococcales > Microbacteriaceae > Curtobacterium > Curtobacterium sp. MCPF17_011. The sequence continues at coordinate 135,999 of NZ_QKSK01000006.1, read as the reverse complement.
CCGCCGCTCCGCGCCGTCGACGGGCCGACTGACGCGACGGTCAGCAACGTGGCGCGAGGAGCCTCGCGGCCCACATCGAACACCGTCCAGCCGGACGGCGTAGCGTCACTCGAGTCGCCCAGCCGGAAGGCACGCGAGGGACCCTGACCTCGTGGAGCGACGACTCGCGCCTGCCACTCCCGGAGGCACGCGCAGGCCGTGGACGCCCGCCCCTGACCCGAACTGCGGCGGGCGTCCGCGAGTCCACTCGGCCAGGTGCCGGACGGGAGGCCGCGTCAGCGGCCGCCACCGTGCCTCCCGTCCGCCTCGTCGACGGACCGCAGCCCGAGCGCTCAGCCCGCCGCCGGGTCGGCCAGCAGTGACGCGAACGCGAGCTCGGCCGCACCGCGGAAGAGCACACTGCCGACGAGCTCCGCCGGGACGATCCGCAGGTCCTCGCCCATCGCGGTCATCGTCTGTGCCCGCACGGCGTCCTCGAGCCGGGACCCGACGTGCCGCAACAGCGTGCCGAGGAACCCGCCGAGTACGACGACGTCCGGGTTCACGGTGTGCACGACGTTGCGGATGGCGACGGCGAGCGCGGTGACCTGCCGGTCGACGACGGCCGCCAGCTCCGGCCGGTGACCGTCGGCGAGGACGTCGCCGAGCCGGTCGGCCTGGTCGATCCCGAGTCCGGCGGCGTCGAGCAGCGCTGCCTGCGAGGCCTCGGTCTCCAGGCACCCGGCGGCGCCGCAGTGGCAGCGGATCCCGTTCGCCGCGACGAAGGTGTGGCCGAGCTCCCCCGCGTACCCGGCAGCGCCGGCGAGAGGGCGGCCGCCGGTGATGATCCCGCCACCGATGCCACTCGCACCGCCGTTGACGTACACGACGTCGGTGGCCCCACGCCCGGCACCGTAGAGGAACTCCGCGGTGACACCGAGGTTCGCGTCGTTCGCGGCCCGGACCGGCAGCCCGGTGCGCTCGGCGAGCGGTGCGGCGAACGCCTCGTCACGCCAGGCGAGGTGCGGGGCGTACCGGACGACACCGTCACCGACGCGGACGATCCCGGGGACCGACACCGCGACGCCGACGACCCGTCGACCCGCGGTCCATTGCCGCTCGGCCGCAGCCGCGACCAGGTCGGTGGCGATGGCGAGCGCTTCGTCCGGTGTCGAGACCGAGGAGGTCCGGACCGTCCGCCGCTCGTGTTCGGTGCCGTCGAGGCCGATGACGGCCAGGGTCACGGCGTCGATCTCGGGGACGATCCCGAGGGCGACGACCTCGGCCGACGCGGAGACGGTCGCACTCGGACGTCCGACGCCGGTGGCGGGCGGCGCGTCCCCCTCGACGACCAGGCCGAGGTCGACGAGTTCGCCGACGAGGGCGGCGACCGTGGAGCGGTTCAGCCCGGTCTCCCGGGTGAGTGCGGAGCGGGGCATCGGTCCGCGCTCGTGCACGAGTCGCAGGACCCGGGCGAGGTTGCGGCGCCGGACGACGTCCGTGGTGCGCGCGGGACGGGAGGCTGTGCTCGCCTCCGACATGTCCGCTCCGATCGTCCGTCCCGCCAGCGTAGTGCGGCAGCGCGATGCTGCACTCGTGCTGGGCGACGGTCCTCGTGGTGGCGGCCACGAGGACCGTCGCGCAGCGCGATCGGTGGCGGCCCCTCAGACGGTGACCGTGCCGTCGTCGGCGAACGCGACCGCGTACGTCACGGCCCGGCCCTCGGGGGACGTCACCACCACGTCACGGTTGCTGGCACCACCGGCGCCCGGGAACGCCCGGAGCTCGAGGGCCTCGTGGTAGTCGTGGTCCGGCCGGTCGGTGCGGGTGGACAGCGGCAGGACCGCGCCCTCGCGGACCCAGAGCGGCAGGGTGTCGAAGCCGTGCCGCTCGCGCCGCCAGACCCCGCCGGTGACGACCTCGCCCGTGAACCAGTTCGTCCACGAGCCCGCCGGCAGCCAGTACTCGACGTCGCCGGACGCGCTGAACACCGGCGCGACGAGCAGGTCCGGTCCGAGCAGGTACTGCCGGTCGCAGTACGCGGCGGTCGGGTCGTCCGGGAACGCCAGCGGCATCGGACGCATCACCGGGATGCCCCGTGCGGACGCCTCGAGCCCGGCCGCGTACAGGTACGGCATCAGCCGGAGCTTCAACTCGGTGAAGGCCCGCGTGACGTCGACCGCTTCCTCGTCGAACGCCCATGGCACCCGGTAGGAGCTGCTGCCGTGGAACCGGCTGTGCGACGAGAGCAGCCCGAACTGCACCCAGCGCTTGAACACGGCCGGGTCGGGGGTGCCTTCGAAACCGCCGATGTCGTGCGACCAGAAGCCGAAGCCGGACAGCGCCAGGGACAGGCCGCCGCGCAGGGTCTCCGCCATCGACGGGAACGACGAGGTGTTGTCCCCGCCCCAGTGCACCGGCATCTGCTGGCCGCCGGCGGTGGCGGAGCGGGCGAACACGACCGCGTCGCCCTGGCCCTTGGTCTCCTGCAGCACCTCGAACACGGCCTGGTTGTACAGCTGGGTGTACCAGTTGTGCATCCGCTCGGGGTCGCTGCCGTCGGCGTAGACCACGTCGAGGGGGATGCGCTCGCCGAAGTCGGTCTTGAAGCAGTCGACGCCCTGCTCGACGAGTGCCCGGAGTTTCGACTGGTACCAGGCGGTGGCGTCCGGGTTCGTGAAGTCGACGAGCCCCATGCCGGCCTGCCAGAGGTCCCACTGCCAGACGGTGCCGTCGGGGTTCATGACGAGGTAGCCGCCTTCGACCGCCTCGTCGAACAGCGCCGACGCCTGCCCGATGTACGGGTTGATCCACACGCAGACCCGCAGGTCCTTGTCGTGCAGTCGTCCGAGCATGCCGGTGGGGTCCGGGAACACCCGGGGGTCCCACTCGAAGTCACACCAGGTGAACTCGCGCATCCAGAAGCAGTCGAAGTGGAACACCGAGACCGGCAGCTGGCGGGCGGTCATCTCGTCGACGAACGAGGTCACGGTCGCTTCGTCGTAGTCGGTCGTGAACGAGGTCGACAACCACAGGCCGTAGGACCACGCCGGCACGTGCGCCGGACGACCGGTGAGCTGGGTGTACCGCTCCAGGACGGCTGACGGGCTGCCGCCGCCGATGACGTGGAACACCAGGGACTCCCCCGGCACCGAGAACTGCACGCGCTCGACGGTCTCGGAACCGACCTCGAAGGAGACGTGCCCGGGGTGGTCGACGAGGACGCCGTACCCGCGGTTGGTCAGGTAGAACGGCACGTTCTTGTACGACTGCTCGCTCGAGGTGCCACCGTCGGCGTTCCAGATGTCGACGGTCTGCCCGTTCTTGACGAGCGGCCCGAAGCGTTCGCCGAGCCCGTAGACGAGCTCCCCCACGCCCAGGTCGAGCTGCGCGTGCACGAACCGGTCAGACGCCGGTGCGTCCGCGCCTTGGACCCGGGCGTTGCCGACCACCCCACGGGAGACTTCGGCGCCGGGGTCGAGGGTGACGTACCCGAGCGACTTGTGCCCGGAGTTGGTGAGCACCCGCTCGGTGCCGTCCGCGTCGGTCGCCACGAACCGCAGGTCCCAGGGCGCTCCGCGGGTGACGACGGCCGACAGGTCTCCGGAGGTGAGGGTCCCGACACCGTCCTCGACCGTGGCGGAGCCGTGCCCCGCCTCCTGGCCGACCAGGTCGAAGGAGAGCTCCGGACGCGGTGCCCGGAAGTGCTCGACGCGGACGGTGACCACGCCCTCCATGGGGCTGGACAGTGAGACGGTGAGGGTCGGACGGTTGAGGGTGTCGCCCCGCGACGCGATGACCTTGGTCGGCGCCGTGACGACCAGGCGGTCACCCTCGGGCGACTGCCGTGCGTCGATGTCGTACGCCTCGGCGGCGTACACGGGGTGGACTCCGGGCCTGAGCTGCCAGAACCCGTCGGTGAACTTCATTACTTGACCGCTCCTGCCGTGATGCCGCGCGCGAGGGTGCGCTGGAAGATGAGGAAGAACACGAGCGTCGGGATGAGGCCGAGCAGGGCCGACGCGCTCGTGGTGGTGACGTCCATCAGCCGGTCGCCCTGCAGCAGGGAGATCGCGACCGGAACCGTCTGGTTGTCGTTGCTGACCAGGAAGGTCAGGGGGATGAGGAACTCGTTCCACGTCCAGATGAAGAAGAAGATGAGCAGGACGGACAGGGTCGGGCGGCTGATCGGGACGATGACCCGCCAGAGCACACGCCAACGACCGGCGCCGTCGAGCGCGGCGGCCTCGAGGATCTCCTTCGGGAAGGTCCCGTAGACGCTCGAGAGCAGGTACGTGCCGAACGCGGACTGGATCACCGTGAAGACGATGATCACGCTCCACACGTTGTCGTACAGTCCGATGCCCTTGAACATCATGTAGAGCGGGTAGAGCAGCACCTCCTGCGGCAGCATGTTCGCGAGCATGAACAGCACCACGATCCAGGTGCGGTAGCGGACCCGGCCGATGCCGATCGCGAACGCGTTGAGGATCGAGATGAGCACCGCGAGCAGCGCCACCATGCCGCTGATGAAGACGCTGTTCCAGAGTTTCAGCGGGAAGTCGACCCGGTTCCAGAACGTCGTGATGCCGTCGAAGGACAACTGCGTCGGCCAGGCGAGCGGACCGCCGGCCGCGTAGTCCGCCGGCGTCTTGAACGAGTTGAGCAGGATGAGCAGGAACGGCGCGGCGATGAGCACCGCGATGACGATCCCGCCGGCGAGGACGACCCAGTCGGAGGGCCGCTTGACCCCGCCTTCGCCCGGTCGCTTGCGCGGCTTCGCCGTCGGGCGGGAGGCCCGGCCCGCGTCCGCCGTGACGGTCGCCCTGGTGCTGGGTGCGGACACGGTCATCGTGCCTCCTCCTTGCGTTCGGCCCGGTTCTGGGCGGCGATGAACCCGATGGCCACGATCACGATGACGACCGTCAGGGCGGTGGCGATGGTGGCGCCGTACCCGACCTGCTGCGCCTGGAAGAACTGGCTGTACGAGTAGTAGCTCGGCACGATCGTGGCGTTGCCGGGGCCGCCGCCCGTCAGGGCGTAGACGGGCCCGAACACCTTGAGCGCCGCGATCGTGCAGGTGAGCACGACGACGAAGATCTCGGGCCGGATGATGTGCACGGTGATCGAGCGGAACCGCTGGAACCAGTTCGCACCGTCGAGTTCGGCGGCTTCGTAGAGCTCCGGGTCGACGCGCTGCAGGGCCGCCATGAAGACGACGACCGGGTAGCCGATCTGCACCCACACGAGCACGACCGCGACCGAGAGCAGCGCGGTGTCCGGGCTGCCGAGCCAGTTGTGCTGCAGACCGTCGAGTCCGACCGCGCCGAGCACCGCGTTGAGCGCACCGTTCTCCGGGCGCAGGATCCACCCGATGACGATCGCCGCGATGACGGCCGGCAGGATCTGCGGCAGGTAGTAGGTGGCGCGGAGGAAGCTGGCGAGCTTGCCGCCGAACTTCTTGCCGATCACGTCGAACAGCGCGGCGGCGAGGACGAGCCCCAGGCTGGTGGGGACGATCACCATCGCCAGGATCATCACGATGCTGTTCCGGAACGAGATCCAGAACTGCCCGTCGGCCATCAGCCGGCGCCAGTTGTCGAGCCCGGTGAACTGCGGCGGCAGGATCCCGCGGTAGTTCGTGAACGACAGGTACACGTTCCACCCGAGCGGCACGAGGATGATCGCCGCCAGCAGCACGAAGCCGGGGAGCAGGTAGAACCAGTAGCTGCCGCGGCCGGAGGCGGGCATGATCACGCCGTCGTCGCGGCGGCGGGGGCGGGGCACGCGGCCGCGGAGCGGCGCGAGAGGAGGACTGGACGCCATCGTCGGGCTTCCCTTCCGGGGAGTGGGGTGGTGCGGGTGAGGGGCCCGGGAGGCGCGTGACGAGTCGGACTCGTCACGCGCCTCCCGGGTGGCCGCGTCAGCGACCGGGGTGGTGCAGGTGACCGGAGGGTCGAGACCGTCAGGTCAACCCGTGACGGCCTTCACGCCGTCGGCGTACTGCTGGCCGAGCTCCTCGTTGACCTGCTTCGGCGAGCTGCTGCCGTTGAGGACGCTCTGCAGACCGGCGTTCAGCTGGTCGTAGAACGTCGACGTGGGCCAGTCGGGGTAGTACGCCAGACCGTCACGCTCGGTGAGCGTGTTGAAGTTGGCGATGAGTTCCTTGCTCTTCTCGTCGGTGATGTCGGACTCGGTCGCCGCGACCGGGACACCACCGTTGTTGCCGATGATCGCCTGCATCTCGGGACGGAGCGTGATGTCGATGAACTTCTCGGCGAGCGTCTTGTTCTTCGCCTTGGTCGGGACGACCCAGAGGTTGCCGGACGAACCGGGCGACATCTCGGCGCCCGGGTACAGGAAGGTGCCCCAGTCCTGCTGCATCTCGGTGCCGAAGCGGCCGTACCACCACGAGCCGGAGAAGAACATCGGGTACTTGCCGCTGATGAAGGCGGTGCCCGCGTCCTCGGCCTTCATGCCGGTGGCGTCACCGGAGATGTAGCCCTTGTCGGTCCAGTCCTTGATCGTCTTCGTGGCGTACGAGATCTGCTCGTCGGAGAAGTCCACCGGGTTCTTGTACAGCTGGTAGTCGTCGACCCAGCTGCGGTCCGCCTTGGACAGTGCGAGCTGGTACCAGAGCTGGCCGAGCGGGTACTCCGCGGCGGACTCGGCGAGGGGTGTGACGCCCTTCGACTCGAACGTGGCCATCGCCTTCTCGAGGTCGGTTTGGGTCTTCGGGACCTCGACGCCGTACTTCTCGAAGAGCTCCTTGTTGTAGTAGAACTCCACGTACTCGCCGTAGTCCGGCACGCCGTACCAGGAGCCGGAGCCCATCACGCCCTTGTCGTCGTAGCGCGCGGTGGTCTGCAGGGACTTCGCCAGCTTGTCGTCCCAGCCGTACTTCTCCACCGCGTCGTCGAGCGGGCTGAGCAGGCCCTGGCTGGCGAGCAGGCCGGCGGTGGCGTTGCCCTTGTTGTACTCGATGAGGTCCGGCGCCTGGTCGGAGTTCAGCGACTGGCTGGCCGTCTTCCGGATCTGCTCGAAGCTCTTCTCCTGGAACTCGACCTTCGCGCCGGTCTCCTTCTCGAAGACCTTGATGGACTCCTTCCAGGCCTTGCCCATGGCGGAGTCCTCGGACTCGAAGTGCCAGAGCTTCAGCGTCTTGCCGTCCTCGTTGCTGCGGTCGTCGGCGCTCCCACCGGCGGAACAGCCGGTCAGGACGACGGCGGTCGCGGCGAGCCCGGCGAGTGCGCCGAGCAGGCGTGACTTCTTCATGTCGCTACTTCCTCGTAGTTGTTGGGGTGTCGCAGTATCGAAGCGCTTCGACAGTGCACGGCCGAAGACGCCGGTGGAGCCGTGTCCGGTCAGTGCACCGGTCGGATGGACCCGCGGTCGATGAACCGCGGTCGGAGGAGTGTGACGCCCGGTTCACGGACACCGTCGACCTGACGGACGGCGCCCTCCACGGCGCCGCGACACATCTCCTCGAGCGGGAGGGGGATGGTGGACAGGGGGACCTCGAGCGCGTCGGTGTCGTAGCTCGCGCAGGCGGCGACGACCGAGACGTCCTCGGGGACACGGATGCCCCGGGACACGAGGTGGGCCAGGACGGCCTCGACGACGGGCTCGTTGCAGTGGAACACGAGCGCCGTCATGTCGGGCAGGCCGGCGAGCAGCTCGTCGGCGGCCGCACGCTGGTCGACGCGGTCGAGGGACGGGTACAGGGCGAGGGTCGCGATGCCGGCGGACCGGCACTCGTCCTCGAACGCGTCGGCGAACCGGCGGATGAAGCCGGTGTGCCGCTCGACGTAGGTGGCGGGGTGCCCGATGACCCCGATGCTGCGGTGCCCGGCGGCGGCGAGCGCCCGGACGGATTCGCGTCCGGCCTCGGCGAAGTCCAGGTCGATGCAGGTCAGGCCCGTGGTGTCACCCGGGACGCCGACGAACGCGGCCGCGGCACCGGAACGGCGCACGACCTCGGCCCGCTCGTCGTCCGTGGAGACGCCGAGCACGACCACCCCGTCGACCAGCGAGCTGTCCACCACGCGACGGATGCCGGTGACCTCGTCGTCGCGGGCGAGCAGGAGGACGTCGTCGTCGTGCGCCCGAGCAGCCTCGACGACCGCCGTGACGAAGCGCATGTGCGTCGGCAGGTGCGCGTCCTCCCGGATCGGGGCGGACAGGGCGAGGATGTTCGTCCGGGCCCCGGCGAGCATCCGGGCACCGGCGTTCGGGCGGTAGTCCAGGTCCGCGACCGCCCGGTCGATGCGCGCCCGGGTGGTGGCGGAGATGCTGCGTTTGCCGGAGAGGGCGTACGAGACGGTCGAGATCGAGACGCCGGCGGCCTTCGCCACCTCGTGGATCGTCACCATGCGCGCACCTCCTCGTGCTCGTTCGTCGCTGTCGTCGGGCGGCTCGTGAAGGGCTTGTGAAGCGCTTCGACGAGCTCGCGACGGCGACGCTAACAGCGTCGAAGCGCTTCGCGCAACCCATTTGTCGGCGATGCCAACAAATGGAGCGCGCCATGTGCCCACCTCCCGTCGGCACCCGACGCGCCCACGCTGGGAAGCGGGACGGACATCACGGATCGGCATCATCCGGACGACGACGAGGGTGCGGACGCGGGTTCCCCTGCCAGGATCGACCGCATGGGGGCACGCAGCGCGCACGTCATCACCGCACTCGTCATCGGCACCGTCGGGGTGGTGACGCTCAGCGGGTGCACGGCCGACGAACCAGCACCGACGAGGACCGTGACCGTCACCGCGACGCCCCGGGCGCTGCCGCCGGGCGACACCGACGTCAGCGCCGCAGCGGTGTGCGGGCAGGTGAGCGCCGTCGAGACCATCACGTTCAACGCCGCCGACGCACACCAGCGCGGTGAGCTCGGGGACGAGGCGTACCGGTCCCGACTCGACGCCGCGCGCTTCGTCTACGAACGACTCCCGTCCGTCGGTGACGTCGGTACGTCGGTCGCCGCACTGCAGACGTGGCTGACGGCCCACCCGGCCACCGATTCAGCGCTCGCGCTCGACCCGGACGACGTCGGGCTGCAGGACGCCGTCGCGTCGGTCGGGGCGGCCTGCGGCGCGGCCGGGTCGCCGGTCGCCATCTCGGCGGCGTCCGGCGGCTGACGGGAACGCGGTCCCCTCGCGCCGACCGACCGATCACCGCGCCGGACCTGCCGCTGCGATGCCCGTCCGCCGGGCTACGCGAGCGGGACCGCCGCCGGCCGGGAGGCCCGGCTCACCACCTCGACGACGCCGTGCGTCCGCCCCGCGGTCACGATGGACTCCATGACGTCGAGCACGTGGAACGCCAGGTCACCGGAGGCCCGGTGCGACTCCCCCGACGCGATCGCCCGCGCCATGTCGGCGAGACCGACGCCCCGTCCAGCGTCGGGAACCCGGCGAGGACGGGCAGTTCCCGGAACGTCCGGTCCGCAGGCGTCGCGATCCGGGTCGGGTCGGAGAACCGGTTCGGATCGGCGACCGACAGCGACCCGGCGGTGCCGTGCACCTCGAACAGCGGTGCCTCGGTCGCCCACACCTCGAACGACACCGTGAGCGTGGAGACGACCCCGCCCTCGTGCTCCAGGATCGCGACGACGTGGGTGTCGACGTCGACGGGCAGGACCTGCCCGGCGTTCGGCCCGGTCGCGACCGTGCGCTCCCGGGTCGACCGGGTGGTGCTCCCGCTGACGCGCACGACGGACCCGAAGAACGTGACGAGGCTGGTCAGGTAGTACGGGCCCATGTCCAGCAGCGGACCGCCGCCGGGCTGGTAGTAGAAGCCGGGCGCCGGGTGCCAGAGCTCGTGGCCGGGCGCGCTCCACGACACCGCGGCCGCGACGGGCGTGCCGATCCGACCCTCGTCGAGTGCGGCGCGGGCGGTCTGCACACCGGTGCCGAGCACGGTGTCCGGCGCGCTGCCGACCCGCAGGCCTCCGGTCCGGGCGGCGGCGAGCACCGGAGATGCCTCGGCGGTGCTCAGCGCGAGCGGCTTCTCGCCGTAGACGTGCTTGCCCGCAGCGAGTGCCCGGAGTGCCACCTCGGCGTGCGCCGCCGGGACCGTCAGGTTCAACACGACGTCGACCTCGTCCGACTGCAGGAGCTCGTCGACCCCGAGGGCGTGCACGCCCTGCTCGTCGGCGACCGTCGCAGCCCGGGCGGTGTCGAGGTCGGCGACCGCGGTGAGCCGGAGGTCGGGCAGCGACGGGAACTGCTCGAGGTACTGCCGGCTGATGTTGCCGACGCCGACCATGCCGACGCGGAGGGGTGCGGCGTTCATCGGGCGGCCCACAGCAGACCGCGCTCGATGATCGTGCGGACGGGTTGCGACTCGACGATCTCGATGCGGTGCCCGGGCGCCGAGACGAAGATCCGCCCCTTGCCCCACTGCCGGGTCCAGATCGCCGGCGAGGTCACCGGGCGGTTCCAGGCGTCCCAGCTCCGGGCCTCCTGGGTGGTGGTGGCGAGCACGTCGTCGTACTCGTCGCTGAGCACCCAGTACTGCTCGCTGACCAGGTCGAAGTCGTCGATTCCCTGCGTGATCGGGTGCTCGCGGCCGAGGTCCGTGACGTGCACCGTGTAGGGGATGTAGTTGTCGGACTGCTCGCCGACGCGCTCGGACGGGTGCTTGCCCGCGTGGTGGGCGAACTGGCCACCGATCATGTGCAGGTAGTCGGCGTTGTCCCGGTACGAGTCCGCGATGCCGCCGTGCCACCCGGCCATGCCGGTGCCGGCGAGGACGGCGCGCTGCAGGCCGTCGAACTCCTCCTTCGCGATGGTCGACATCGTGTTGACCTGCACCACGAGGTCGACCGTGTCCATCACGGCCTGGTCGGCGTAGACGGCGGTGCTCTCCTCGACACGGACGTCGAAGCCGTTGTCGCGGAGGAACGGGATGAACAGCTCGGTGGTCTCGACGGGCATGTGCCCGTCCCAACCGCCGCGGACGACGAGTGCCTGGCGTTGCATGGGTGCTGCTCCTGAGAGATCGGGGGAGGGAGTGGTCATCGCGCGGGGATGGTCGTCCAGGCACTGCCGTCGGCGGCGCTCCGCTGCACGGCGTCCAGGACGTCCTGCACGTGCAACCCCACGGCGAAGGACGGCTCGGGCTGCTGTCCGGAGGTGATCGCGGTGACGAAGTCGACGACCTCGTGGACGAACGTGTGCTCGTAGCCGATCGTGTGCCCGGTCGGCCACCAGTGCGCCATGTACGGGTGCTCCGGTTCGGTGACGAGCACCCGGCGGAACCCCTGCTCCCCCGCCGGAGCGGCCTGGTCGTACACGCGCAGTTCGTTCATGGCCTCCAGGTCGAAGGCGATCGCTCCGGTGGACCCGCTGATCTCGATGGTCAGACCGTTCTTCCGCCCGGTCGCGTACCGGGTGGCCTCGAACGAGGCGACGGTCCCGCCCGGCCGGGCCGCGCCTCCCGTCAGTCGCCCCAGGAACCACGCCGCGTCGTCGACGGTGACCCGGCCGCGCTCCTCCGAGGCCGTGCCGGACAGGCCGACGCCGTCGGCCAACAACGGGCGCTCGTGCACGAACGTCTCGAGCGTGCCACTCACGGAGCCGAGCGTCGCGCCCGTGATGTGCTCGACGAGGTCCACGGCGTGCGCGCCGATGTCGCCGAGCGAGCCGGACCCGGCGAGGGACGCGTCCAGCCGCCACGTCATCGGACCGGTAGCGTCGGTGAGCCAGTCCTGCAGGTACAGCGCACGAGCGTGGCGGACCTCGCCGATCCGGCCGGCCTGCACGAGCTGCCGGGCGAACGCGAGGGCGGGGACGCGCCGGTAGCTGAAGCCCACCATCGAGCGCACCCCGCGCGTCGCGGCCGACGAAGCGGCGGCGACCATGGCCTCCGCCTCGGCGACGGTGTTGGCGAGCGGCTTCTCGCAGAGGACGTGCTTGCCGGCCTCCAGGGCGGCGATCGCGACCTCGACGTGGGAGGACCCCGGCGAGCAGACGTCGACGACGTCGATGTCGGGGTCGTCGACGACTCGACGCCAGTCGGTCTCGGCGCGTTGCCAGCCGAAGCGGTCGCGGGCCGCCTCGGTGCGCTCGAGGTCGCGGCCGACGACGACGGTCATCTCGGGCTCCCGGTCGAGCGGGAAGAAGCGCGGTGCCACCCGCCAGGCCTGCGAGTGGGCGGCTCCCATGAAGCCGTGGCCGATCATCGCGACCCGCAACCGGTCCTCCGTCATCGCATGCTCCCTCGCATCGTGCGTCTGCGGTCGACGCTACGGACGGGCGGGTGGCCGGGACAAGCCGGACGGGAGGACCGGAAAACTTTCGTGGCCGTCTCGCGCCTGCGCGTGGCCGGGTCAGCTGCCGTCGGGTCGGTCGCCGACCTGGGGCGTCGGGTCAGACCGTACCGGCCGCGACGTCGTCCGCGGTGAGCCCGACGGTGTCGTCGACCAGCCGGACCACCACCGTGATGGTGTCGGGGCGGGGGCCGGGCTCGGCGTCCACGACGGAGCGGATGCGTTCACCGACCTCGCGCACGGTCTCCGTCGCGGGTCGAGCACCGTCGACCGCGACCTCCGCGGCGATCCGGACGGCCCCACCGCCGCGGTGGACGTCCACCATGGTCCCCGGCTGACGGAGTTCGAGCTGCGCCGCGACCGCGTCCGCCGCGACCCGCACGATCGACTTCGCCGGGAACACGTGGCTCACGCCGTCGGTCGCACGCGCGACGTCGGTCAAGCGGCGGGACAGCTCCTGGTCGTCTGCCACGGGTGCTCCTAGGGGACGTAGACGTCGTCGAAACGGACGTCGATCTGCTCGATGACGAGTTCGGTGTGACGGGTGAGCACGTCGGCCAAACGACGTCGGAGGCGGTCGGCGGTCTGCTCGGCGACCTGGCCGTAGGCGATGGCCGCGGTCAGGTCGACGGTGATCGGCGTGCCCGGGGTCGAGACGTCACCGGTCAAGGTGCACCGTCCCATCACGATCCCGCCGGTGGTGTCACCGGCGCGGCGGATGAGGTTGCGGACCGCGGCCTCGGTCAGCACGAGCCGCAGCCGCGGGTCCGGGTGGCTGACGGGGACGTCCCGTCCGGACGTGATCTCCGCCCGGATCGTGGTGAGCAGGCCGTCGATCCAGGCGTTCTCGCGGTCGGGGTCGGCGTCGGCACGACGCTGCATGGCGTCGACCGAGAGCTCGCGGAGGCGCTGCATGTTCGACAGGGCGAGACGGCAGGCGGCGGACGACTCGATGTCCGGGTCCTGGGGGGTCCGCCCGCGGTCCAGGTACTCCGCGAGCTCGTCGAAGGTGTGGCCGTCGAGGTCGGCGTCGGGCAGGACGTCGGCAGGCAGGGTCTGGTCGTCGTCGCTCATCGCCACGCCTCCATCTCCCGGAGCAGGAACTGCCGTGCCCGAGCGAGGAGCCCTCGGACCGTCGAGACGGGCAGCTCGAGCGCCTCGCTGATCTCCTGGTAGCTGTACCCGGCCGTCTCCCGCAACAGCCAGCAGCGTCGCTGGTCGGCAGGGAGCCGGTCCAACGCAGCCCACATCGCGTCGAGCTGCAGCCGCGCCTCGACGATACGCTCCGGGCTCTGAGCCGGGTCTGCGGGAGGTTCGATCTCGTCGACGTCGTCGTGGTGCCGGCGTCGGCGGAGGCGGTCGATCGCCTTCCGGGTGACGATCTGCATCATCCACGGCCGGAAGCGGGCGGGGGTGTCGAGGTCCGACAACCGACGCCATCCAGTGAGGAACGACTCCTGCACGACGTCGTCGGACTCGACGTTCGATCCGAGCATCTGTTCGGCGTAGACGCGCATCAGCGGACCGTGACGACGGGCGAGGACGGCGAAGGCCGGTACGTCGCCGTCCACGGCGCGGACGACGAGCGTCGAGTCCTCGGCGCGGCCGAGCGGGTCGTCGTCGCGCATCCTCACCTTCCGCCGGTCCAGGGGTTCGTCCGTCCGGTCGACGGCCGCATCCGAGCATGCTCCGTCGTCCCCGGACTCGCCCGCACGGATCGGATTCGTGACGGAATGCCCGGTCGGTCCGTCCAAGAAGGGGGACCTCGCGACAGGAAGCAGACGATGCACGACCGACCGACTACCGATCCCCGCTCCGTGAAACCTGTCGGACGCGCGGGACCGGACCGTGACGAGCGCTGCCCGAGCCGTTTCGACAGCTGGCACTGCGGGCTCCCGCAGGGGCACGGCGGACTGCACGTCGCCGAGGAGCCCCAGGGTCGGACCACCTGGAACGACGCCCTGGACGGCCGCGACCTCGGCTTCCTCTGACGCCCGCTTCTCGGCGCGGCCTCAGACCGTGTCGTCCGGACATCCGCACGAGCGTCGGAGGACGAGTTCGCCGGGGAACAGTTCGTGCGCGTGGTCGCGGTCGGTCGCCAGCAGACGCGTGACCGCGCTCCGCGCCATCTCGTCGACCGGCTGCCGGAAGGTCGTCAGGCCCGGCCAGGCGTACTCGGCTTCCGACGAGCCGTCGAAGGACGCGATCGCGACGTCCTGCGGCACCCGGATGCCGCGCTCGTGGAAGGCCCGCAGCACCCCGACCGCGGTCCGGTCGGACGCGACGAAGAGGGCACGTGGTCGGTGGCCCCCGTCGTGCGCACCGGTGCCGACGCGGGCCCGGTCGTCGGCGATGCGGTGTCCGGCGGCCCGACCGCCCGGACGGGTGACCTCGGCCGCCACGAACGGCCCGGCCGGCACTCCGGCCGCCGCACAGGCCTGCAGCCACCCGATGTACCGGGGCTCGGTCGGGTCGTCCTGTCCCACGAAGCCGACCGATCCGTAGCCGTGCTCGAGCAGGTGCGTCGTCGCCGCGACCGCTCCCGCGCGGAGGTCGGTGCCGAGACTCGCGACCCCGCGCTCGCGGCTGGCGACGTTGAGGGAGATCCACGGCAGCCCCACGCCGTCGAGCGCCACGCTGTCGAGCGCGGTGTCCCCCGCGAGCACCAGCACCCCGTCGATCTGGCGCGCGGCGAACTCGCGGAACCGGGCGAGCACCTCGTCCGGTCGGAACGACGTGGCCGTCGTGTACAGGGCGTACCCGCGGTCGCGGGCCGCAGCCTCCAGGGTGCTCGCGTACTCGCCGAAGAACGGGTTCGTGAAGACGGGGTCGCTGCTGCTGGGCACGAGGAAGGCGAGGGTGTCCGCGGAGCCGGAGCGGAGGGCGCGTGCGGCCTGGTTCGGTCGGTACCCGAGGTGTTCGACGGCGGCCAGCACCCGCTCCGCCGTGGCGGCGGCCACCGGTGCCGTGCCGTTCAACGTGTAGCTGACGACGGCGTCGCTCACCCCGGCGAGCCGGGCGACGTCACGTCGTGTCGCCTTCCGCGGGGCCGACGTGCCGTTCGTCATGCCCTGCTGCTCCGCACAGAGGCCGGCCCAGGGCGGCGCACACGCGGCCACACCGCCCGACCGGTCATGCTCCGGACAGCTCGCTCCGGACCGGCAGCGGTGACCCGACGGGCACCGGGGCGTCCCCGAAATCCGGGATCGGCAGCCGCTCGCCGTCCCGCAGCGCGGACTGGAACGCGATGAGGCCGGGGAGCGTGTACCGGGCCGCGACCCAGGCGTTGACGGTGGGCAACGTGCCGCCGTCGACGGCGCGGACGAAGTCGTCGACCAGGAAGCGGTGGCTGCCCTCGTGTCCGTCCGGGGCGACGTCGAACTCGGCCGGGAGGCGCTCGGCCTCCGTCGCGTGGACCTTCGCGTGCCCGGAGCTGAACGCCTCGCGGAGGGACGGCGCGATGTCGGCCAGCAGCGGGTCGTCGGGGCCGATCGCGGGCTCCGAGGCGAGCAGGTCGGAGACGTCCTGCACGCCGTCCTTGTCCTGCCAGACCGAGGTCGCGGCGAGCTGCTCGAAGCTGCCCTCGGTGCCGAACCAGCGGAACCGGCTCTCGCGGATCGGCGACGGGTAGCCGACACGACGGAACTCGTTGATGCGCATCGAGCCCCCGCCGTCCAGCTCGAACAGTGCGGTCATGTTCGAGAAGTCGTTGTCGAACATGCTGACCTGCTTGTCGAACACCCCGTCGTCCCGGTCGTCACGCACGCCGATGCAGCTGACGCTCGTCGCGTGCCGCGGCATAGCACCGAGGACGCCACCGATCGCGTGGGTCGGGTACCACATGGGCGGGTAGCTGGCGGTGGCCTTCCAGTCGTCACCACCACTGAACTTGTAGGCGTCGTAGAACCCGAGGTCCATGTCGTGCAGGTAGTCGCCCTCGGCGTAGAACACCCGGCCGAAGGCTCCCTGTTCGGCCTTCTGCCGCGCGAAGACCGTCGCCGGGTTGTACTGGCTCGTCTCGCCCATCATGTAGGTCAGCCCGGTCGCGCTGACCAGGTCGATGACCTCGGCGATCTCCTCCCGCGTCACGGCCATCGGCACCGCCGAGTACACGTGCTTGCCGGCCTGCAGCGCGCGGGCGACGATCGGCCCGTGCGTCCAGCGCTGTGTGAACACGGCGACCGCGTCGATCGCGGGGTCGGCGAGCATCGAGTCCAGGTCGGCGTACGTGCCGGCGAGACCGAGGTCCTCGACCAGCCGCTGCGCGCGGCCCTCGATGACGTCGGTGGCGTACACGGCCGAGATGCCGGGGTGCAGCTGGAACAGGGCGGCGAAGTGGGACGAGAACTGGCCGGCACCGACCATGCCGAGGGTGAACGTCATGTGCTGTCCTCCTGTGCGTCGTTGCACGCCGCCGGGTCGACGGAGCGTCCAGCAAGTGTGCGGCGAGGGTTTACTCGTGTCAACTGTCAATGGGATCCCCTGACCAGCCGAGCGGCGACGAGCATCACTGGGGTAACACCGCCGCGGCTCGCGCCCGTTCCACCACCGCACGGATCACGTGCGTCTTCGCGTCCGCGTAGTCGTTCATGTCGTCCCACGTCCCGCTGAGCAGCGCCCGCTTCGTCGCCTCGTACAGCGCTCGGTCGTCCGGGTCCGTCCGCAGCCGGTCGCGGAGCAGCAGGTAGTCGTCGACCGCCGTCGCACCACGTCCGTAGACGTGCACGTGCACGTCTCGCGTCGGCGTCCGCACCAGACGGTGGCCGGGCTCACGCACCCGCAGCTCGTACCCGGCCCTCAGGAGCGGCCCGAGGTACGCGGACTCGTCGGTGACGTCCGGCACGACGACGACGAGGTCGACGATCGGTTTGGCGGCGAGGCCCGGCACCGAGGTCGACCCGATGTGCTCGACCTGCACGTCGAGCGGTGCGACCGCGCGGAGGATCCGCTCCCGGTGCTCCGCGAACGTCACTCCCCAGGCCGGGTCGTGTTCGTGCAGTCCGACACGCAGCGCCTCGGGTCCGCCCACGATCTCGACGGTGGTCACGTCACGGCGCTCGACGGCGGTCGCGTCGCGACGGACGGGAGGCTCGTCCCCCGCCCCGACCCCGGGTGCGGCCGTCGAGTCGCGGACCACGAGCGTCGTGGCGAGCTCGACCCGGACCGGCTCGTCCGGCGCACCACTGGCGTGCCCGTCCGTGCCCACGTCGGCGTGCTGGCGCAGCGCCATCCGCGTGGCCCGCAGCGCCATCCGCGTGGCCCGCTCCGCCATCTCCCGCAGGGGCTGCCGGATCGTCGTCAGCGCGGGTCGTGCCCATCGTGCGGGAGCGACGTCGTCGAACCCGACGACGGACAGGTCCCCCGGCACCCGGAGCCCGAGCGACCGGGCGGCGTCGAGCACGCCGAGGGCCTGCAGGTCGTTGCCGGTGACGATCGCCGTCGGCCGGGGAACGGCGGCCAGCAGTTCACGGGCGGCACGTTCGCCGTCCTCGCGGCTGAACCGGGCGACGACGACGGAC
Organism: Curtobacterium sp. MCPF17_011; assembly: GCF_003234145.1. NCBI lineage: Bacteria > Bacillati > Actinomycetota > Actinomycetes > Micrococcales > Microbacteriaceae > Curtobacterium > Curtobacterium sp. MCPF17_011. The sequence goes on along the minus strand of NZ_QKSK01000006.1, from coordinate 118,233 downwards.
GGACCGTGTGTGCCGGACGGGTCGGGCGTGACGGAGGTGCGGCGCGCCTCCAGTCCGGCTGCGGCGAGCGCCGCACGGTGTCCTGCCAGCCGGTCGACCGCGCAGGCCATGTCGATCGGCCCGGCGATCGCCGCGATGTGGGCGTGCCCGAGGTCCAGCAGGTGCTGCGTCGCAGCCGCTCCCCCGGCGGTGTTGGTCGCACCGACGACGGGGACGTCGGCGGGCGGGTCGCCGACCGGGTCGACGACCGTGAACGGGATGCCGCGAGCGCGGAGCTGGTCCCGACGGCCAGCGGTGAGTGCCGAGAACTGCAGCACGATCGCCGCGGGTCGTCGGTGCAGGACGCCGGTGATCCAGTCCTGGCCGACGGCGTGGTCCGGGCCGAGCGCGGAGAGGGACAGCGCGTACCCGTGCTCCCGCGCGACGGACTCGACCCCACGGACGATCTCGATCGACCACTCGCTGGCCAGGTCCTCGACGACGAGCTCGACGAGCGACCCGGGACCGGGCGGGGTGTCGCGCTGGGCGTAGCCGGAGCCGGCGAGCAGGCGTTCGACGCGCTCCCGGGTGGGTTCGGAGACGCCGGGGCGGCCGTTGAGGACCTTCGACACGGTGGCCAGGGACACCGACGCCTGGCGCGCGATGGCCTCGAGCGTGGGGCGGGAGCCGGACCGTTCCGCGGGGTCGATGGACATGTGCCGAGTATCCCAGGGCCGATCGGAGCGCTGGAGGCCGCGCGGCGGATCTGTGGAGGAGTGCCGGTACCGACAGGCCGGCGCGGGCTGGCTGCGCGACCACGTCGGTCTCGCCGAGCAGCTCGACGGTGTGCCCCGCATCCGCCGGGCAGCGCAGCCGGAGCGCGTGCGGGGCAGGTGCCGGGACCCGTGGCCCGAGGACTGGGGCGCGCGGACCGACCCTCACCGCCGGGATACTGCCGGTGCACAGCCCCGTCCATCCGGGGGGCTCACGACGAACCGAGGCTGCGATGACCACCGATGCCCGCTCCGCCGGAAGCGCCGACGAGATCGACGCCGACACCGCGATCGCGCCCGACACCGAGTCCAGAGCCGACAACGACCCCGCTGTCGACGACCACCTGGAGCAGGCCCGGCTCCGTGCGCACATCGCCGCGGTCACGATCGAGCTGATCCGGACCGGTGAGACGCTGCGGCCGGACAGCGCTGCGGTGTCCGAAGCCGCCGGCGTCGATCAGGAGGTGGTGCAACGACAGTTCCCGACCTGGGAGAGCCTGGTCGCGGTCGCGGTGATGCGGTGGCACGAGGGCCGGATCGCACCGCTGCTCGCGACGGCCGGTGGTGGTGGCGCCGTCGTGTTCCTGGAGCGCCTGATCGCGGCGAACCTGGCGGACCCGCGGATGATGCGACTGCTCGTGAGCACGCTGACGGCCGGTGCCGACGCGGCGAACCCGGCGGCGCCGTTCTACCGCAACCAGTACGCCGGGTTCCACCGGACCGTGCGCGGACTGTTCGAACAGGACGTCCTCGCCGGCCGCGAACCCGCGACCATCGATCCGAGGCGCGCGGCCGACCAGCTGCTCGCGCTCTACGAGGGACTGCAGCTCCAGGGCATGCTGCGGGATGGTCTCGACGTCCTGGCCGCGTTCCGCGACGTGACCGGACGGCTCCGTCGCGGCTGGGCGGCCGGTGTCGGCGGGGAGGCCGCCGACGGGGTCTACGACATCTGACCGCCGGACGGGAGGTGCGGCTCGGGCCCGGCCCCGGCCTCCAGCCCGACCGGGGGTTGCGCTCGGCCCCCTCGTCGCATATGTTCTCGCTGACAACAAATCCGCTCGACGACGATCGGCAGACCCCCATGGCAGTGCAGCCCACCCGCGACGACAAGTTCTCCTTCGGTCTCTGGACCGTCGGTTACAACGGCTCGGACCCCTTCGGCGGCCCGACGCGCCCCCAGCTCGACGTGGTCGAAGCGGTCGAGAAGCTCGACGAGCTCGGCGCCTACGGCCTCACCTTCCACGACGACGACCTCTTCGCGTTCGGCTCGACCGACGCCGAGCGGCAGACCCAGATCGACCGCCTCAAGGGCGCGCTGGAGTCGACCGGCCTCGTCGTCCCGATGGTGACCACGAACCTCTTCTCCGCCCCGGTCTTCAAGGACGGCGGCTTCACCTCGAACGACCGCGAGGTCCGCCGTTTCGCCCTCCGCAAGGTGCTGCGCAACGTCGACCTCGCCGCCGAGCTCGGTGCCGAGACCTTCGTCATGTGGGGTGGCCGCGAAGGCGCCGAGTACGACGCCGCCAAGGACGTCCAGGCCGCGCTCGAGCGCTACCGCGAGGCCGTCAACCTCCTCGCCCAGTACGTCACCGACAAGGGCTACGGCATCAGGTTCGCCATCGAGCCGAAGCCGAACGAGCCCCGCGGCGACATCCTGCTGCCGACGCTCGGCCACGCGATCGCGTTCATCGACACCCTGGAGCGCCCGGAGCTCTTCGGCGTGAACCCCGAGGTCGGCCACGAGCAGATGGCCGGCCTGAACTTCACCGCCGGCATCGCGCAGGCGCTGTACTCGGGCAAGCTCTTCCACATCGACCTCAACGGTCAGCGCGGCATCAAGTACGACCAGGACCTCGTCTTCGGTCACGGCGACCTGCAGAACGCGTTCTCGCTCGTCGACCTGCTCGAGCACGGCGCACCGCAGGGTGGCCGCGCCTACGACGGCCCCCGTCACTTCGACTACAAGCCGTCCCGCACCGAGGACATCACGGGCGTCTGGGACTCGGCCGCCGCGAACATGCGCATGTACCTGCTCCTCAAGGAGCGCGCGCAGGCCTTCCGCGCCGACCCCGAGGTCCAGGCAGCGCTCGAGGGCGCCAAGGTCACCGAGCTCGCCAAGCCGACGCTGAACGAGGGCGAGAGCTACGACGCGTTCCTCGCCGACACCTCGGCGTACGAGGACTTCGACGCCGACGCGTACTTCGGCGGCAAGGGCTTCGGCTTCGTCAAGCTGCAGCAGCTCGCGATCGAGCACCTCATGGGCGCTCGTGGCTGATCTCGCCTCCAGCGCGACCGACCCCGGCGATGAGGACCTCCTCGTCGCCGGGGTCGACTCGTCCACGCAGTCCTGCAAGGTCGTCGTCCGCCGGGCCGCCACCGGCGAGGTCGTCCGGACCGGACGCGCCGCCCACCCCGACGGCACCGAGGTCGACCCGGCCGCCTGGTGGGACGCCCTCGGCGTCGCCGTCGCCGACGCCGGCGGGCTCGACGACGTCGCCGCGATCGGCATCGGCGGCCAGCAGCACGGCATGGTCGTGCTCGACTCCGCCGGTCGCGTGATCCGCCCGGCGCTGCTGTGGAACGACGTCCGCAGCGCGGCCGCCGCCGCCGAGATGGTCGAGGACCTCGGACGGGAGGCATGGGTCGCCCGCACGGGTCTCGTCCCGGTGGCATCGTTCACGGCCACGAAGCTCCGCTGGCTCCGCGACGCCGAGCCGGAGCACGCGGCCCGCGTGGCCGCCGTCGCGCTGCCGCACGACTGGCTGTCCTGGCGCCTCCGCGGCTACGGCCCGGCGGACGAGAGCCCGCTCGGCCCGGAGCTGGACGCCCTGGCGACCGACGGTTCGGACGCCAGCGGCACCGCCTACTGGGACCCGGCACGCCGTGAGTACGACCCGGAGCTGTTCGAACTCGCCCTGGGCCGTCCGCTGCGCGGAGCCGAGACCGGTGACGACGGCGACGCGGTGATCGTGCCGCGCGTGGTCGCGCCGTCCGAGGCGATGGGCACGCTCGAGCAGGACGTCGACCTGCCGGGCGGTGCGCGTGCCTCCCGCGGGCTCGTCGTCACGGCGGGCGCGGGCGACAACGCGGGCGCCGCACTCGGCCTCGGCCTGGCGGCGGGCGACGTCGCGGTGTCCCTCGGGACGAGCGGCACGGTGTTCGGCGTGACCGACACCGCGATCGAGGACCCGACGGGCACGGTCGCGGGCTTCGCGGACGCCACGGGCTCCCGGCTGCCGATCGTCACGACGCTCAACGCGGCACGGGTACTCGAGGTGATCGGCGGCCTGCTGGGCGTCGACCACGCCGAACTCGGTCGCCTGGCGCTGCAGGCGCCAGCCGGTGCCGACGGGCTCGTCCTGGTGCCGTACTTCGTCGGCGAGCGCACCCCGAACCGGCCGGACGCCACCGCCTCGCTGCTCGGCATGACGCCCGGCACGACGGACCGGGCGCACCTGGCCCGCGCCGCGGTGGAGGGCATGCTCTGCGCCCTCGCCGACGGCCTGGCCGCGGTCGAGCGGACCGGCGTCACCGTGGAACGGCTGCTGCTCATCGGCGGGGCCGCGCAGAACGAGGCCGTCCGCGTCGTCGCGGCGCAGGTCTTCGGCCGCGAGGTCCTGGTGCCCGAGCCGGGGGAGTACGTCGCCGCGGGCGCTGCGCGACAGGCGGCGTGGGTCGTCACCGGGGAGCTCCCCGGCTGGTCGATCCCGACGACGTCGATCCCGGCGGACCCGCACCCCGAGGTGCTCGAGCGGTACCGCGCCGCCGTCGGCTGACCGCACCGCGTCGACTGACCGCAAAACGCAACGTCGGCGTCGAGACGCAACGCGATCGCGTTGCGGGACGCCGCCGACGTTGCGTTTTGCGACCGCCGCTCAGTCCGGCCGCGGCGCGGGCTTCGACCGCACGTGGGCCCGCTCCCCCTGCGGCCCGTACAGGCAGAGCACCTCGGTCACCTGCGTCGAGACGTTGCCGACCCAGTGGGGGGTGTGGGTGTCGAACTCCGCGACCTCGCCCGGGCCGAGGTCGAACACCTCGTCGCCGAGCACCAGCCGGAGTCGGCCGGACAGCACGTAGAGCCACTCGTAGCCCTCGTGGGTCTTCAATGTCGTGTCCGAGCCGTGGTCGTTCGGCTCGATGAGCTGCTTGAACGACCGCACTCCCCCGGACCGCTTCGTCAGCGGGATCACGACACGGCGACCGTGTCGCTCGGGCTTGAGGTGCACCCGCGGGTCCCCGGTCGGCGGCGCCCCGACCAGGTCGTCGAGCGGCACCTGGTACGCCCGCGCCAACGGCAGCAGCAGTTCCAGGGTGGGCTTCCGCTGTCCGGACTCCAGCCGCGACAGGGTGCTCACCGAGATGCCGGTCCGCTCCGCGAGTGCTGCGAGCGTGACGTCCTGCCGGGTGCGGAGCGCCCGGAGTCGCGGGCCGACCGCATCGACGACGTCAGCCGTCGTCGGTTCGGTGGGGCGCGCCTCCCGATCGGATGTCATGCCGCCGATCTTGCCACAACGGCAACAGCACTTGCCGCTTCGATCCCGGGCGACCGAAGATCGCCGCATGTCTGAACACTTCGACGTCATCGTGGTCGGCGGCGGCCCCGCCGGCCTGTCTGCTGCACTCATCCTGGGGCGCTCGCGCCGCTCCGTCCTGGTCGTCGATGCGGGTGAACCCCGCAACGCCCCTGCCGAAGGCGTCCACAACCTGCTGGGGCAGGAGGGCACCGCACCCCGCGACCTCGTCCGCATCGGCCGACAGGAAGTTGCCCGCTACGGAGTCACCGTCACGGACGGGAGGGTCGTGGCCGCGTCCGCCACGCCCGTCACCGACGACGACCCGCTGGGGTTCCGGCTCACCCTGGACTCCGGCGAGGTCGTCACTGCCCGCCGCGTGGTCGTGGCCGGCGGTGCGGTCGACGTGCTGCCCGACGTCCCCGGCCTCGCGGAGCAGTGGGGCCGCGGAGTCGTGCACTGCCCGTTCTGCCACGGGTGGGAGGTCCGCGACCGACGGATCGGGGTCCTCGTCACGACCGCCGCCGGTGCACATCAGGTGCAGATGTTCCGGGCGCTGAGCGACGACGTCACGGCCTTCGTGACGGATCCCGACCTGCTCGACGACACCGTCCTGGCCGGCTTCGCCGCTCGTGGCATCCGGGTGGTGCGGACCCCGGTCGTCCGCGTGCTCTCCGAGGGGGACGCACTGTCCGGGGTCGAGCTGGCGGACGGGACCGTCGTCGAACTCGATGCCCTGGCCGCAGCGAGCCGGGTCGAGGCCCGGGTCGAGTGGGCCGCGGGACTCGGGCTGACGCCGGTCGACCAGGAGGCCAACGGCGTGCTGTTCGGCCGGGTGCTCGCGGTCGACGGGGCCGGGCAGACCGAGGTCCCCGGCGTCTTCGCCGCCGGCAACGCGGCGAACGCGATGCTCACGGTGGTCGCCTCGGCCGCGGCGGGGTCACAGACCGGGGCCATGGTGCACGGCGACCTGCTGCGGGCGGACGTCGCGGCAGCAATCAGTGCCGGTACCGGTACCGGCACGGCACGCTGATGCTCAGCGCAGCGGGGTGAGCGTGCTCTCGAGGAGCAGGTCCTTCGCCGGCCCGCGCGCGTGCCAGCGGACGCTCCACCGGTCGGTCGTCCCGGCGAGCAGGCCCGTGTAGTCGTCGGGGGCGCAGGCGTGCTCGACCTGCGAGCCCCACACCCAGTCGTGGAACGGACGGCCGTCGGCGAAGAACACCCGCCACGGGCCGTCCGGACCGCAGCCGTCCGGGCCGCGGCGGACCGTCAGCGTCCGCCACACCGGGGTCGTGCGGTCACCGAGGACCATCGTGCCGGTCTCGTGCCAGCGCACCGTGTCGTCGTCGACCGCGGTGAGCTCGGTCGTGCCGGTGACGGTGCCGCGCAGGTCGGCGAGCCGCTCGTGCACCCTCCGCCCGAGCGCCCACCGGCCGAGCAGGTCGGTGGGCGTGAGTGCGTCCGTCACTCGACCCGGTAGCCGGCCTGGGCGGCCAGCAGCGGAGCGAGCGTGAACAACTGCTCGCCGCCGATCGTCGCGCCGCGCATGCCGTCCAGTCGCTCGAGTCGGTCGAGGTCGGCGCCGCGCAGGTCGACGTCCTCGATGCGGGTGTTCGTGCCCGCGAACTCGCGGACGGTGCTGCCCGGGAACGAGACCCGCAGCAGTCGGGCGTCGGCGATGTCGATCTCGTCGACGACGCAGTCGCGGAAGACCACGTCGGTCAGCGTCGAGGCGCGGAGGTTGACGAATCCGAGCTTCATGCCGACGAACTCGACGCTGGCCAACGAGCTGTCGTGCAGTTCAGCCGAGCCGACACGGCCGCCCGCGATCCGGACCTCCCGCCAGGAGCTGCTGACGGCACGGAGCGCGGGGGCGTCGAGGACCTCGACGACGCTGTCCCGGATCCGGAAGCCGCGCAGCTCCGCGTCACCGGCACGGAGGGTCTCGATGACGCACTCCTCGACCTCCAGGTCGGACAGCCGTTCACCGGACAGGTCGAGGACGCCGATGCGCTTGCCCTCGATGCGGTCGCCGGTCAGGACGTCGCTGGGCCCGGGCGTCCAGTCCTCGAGGTCCGTCGGTCCAGTGAGGGTGATGCGGGGCGCCGTGACGCCGGTCTTCCGTGCCATGCGCCCAGTCTGCCGCGGACGGCAGGCCACCGCCGACGGGCCCGTCAGTCTTCGGGCTCGTCCGAGCGTGCGGCTGCACGCAGGGCGTCGGCCATCCGACCGGTGAAGTCGATGAACAGTTCGAAGGACTCGGGTGCCACCGCGCTCTCGAGCACCCCGCGGTAGGCGGCCCGCACGGAACCGAGGACCGCGACCGCGTCGAGCGTGAGCTCGATGCGGACGCTGCGTCGGTCATCGGGGTTCCGGACGCGGTCGAGAAGTCCCTGCCGGGTGAGCCGGTCGAGGAGCGCGGTCACAGCCCCGGTCCCCATCTCGAGGTACCCGCCGAGCTCCTTCGGCGTGCGGTCGTCGTCGACCGCTCCGAGGAACTGCAGCGCGCGGAGGTCGACCGGGTTCAGGCCGTGCCGGACGGCGAGGTGCTGCATGAGGTGCGCGTGCTCGACCTGTGCGCCGTAGAGGGTCGCCACGGCCTCGTCGAGGAGACGGTCGAAGTCGGCGGTCGAGGGGCGCCGAGGAGGTGCGGTCACAAGGCGACCCTAGTCGACATCCGTTCATCACGGAGATTGACAAACTCGAAAATCGAGGCGTACAGTCGCAGATGCCTCGAAAATCGAGGTGACATGATCAGGATGGAACCCGGAAATGCGTCGCCCTACCCGCACCCTCGCTCGCCTCGGCACCCTCGCCGTGATCCCCGCCGCGCTGCTCGCCGCCGGTGTGGCCGTCTCCACGGCGAGCTACTCGGCCTTCTCGGCGACCTCGTCCGACGGTGCCGACAACTGGTCGATGGGCACGGTCGCGCTGACGAACGACGCCTCGAACGGCGCGTTGTTCTCCGCGTCGAACCTCAAGCCCGGGTCCACCGGCACGAACTGCATCGCGGTGACCTCGAGCGGCAGCCTGCCGAGCGCCGTCCGCATGTACGCGAAGGACGTCACCCAGACCAAGGCCCTGGCCTCGTCCGTGACCCTGCAGGTCAAGCAGGGCACCGGCGGCGGCTACGGCACCTGCGACGGGTTCACCGCGGCGACGGGCACCGACGGCACCCTCTACGACGGGTCGCTCGCGACCTTCGCGTCGACCCGGAAGGACTACGCGTCCGGTCTCGGCACCTGGAAGACCGCGGGCACCAAGCCCGAGACGCGGACCTTCCAGATCACCTACACCGTCTCCCCCGACGCGCCGGCGACGCTGATGGGCGCCACCGCCAGCCTCGGCTTCACCTGGGAAGCCCAGAACCTCTAGTCCCCGCCCACCACCGCACGCCCACCGGACAGGAGGATCGGGATGCGCTCGTCGTCATGGCTCCGGTTCACGGTCGTGCTCGCCGCTCGTGGCGTCATCGCCGCGCTCGTCGGCGTCGTGTTCTGGGGCATCGCTCCGCTCGCACTCGGATGGCACACCACCACCGTGATGACGGGCTCCATGCAACCCACCCTCCTGCCCGGTGACGTCGTCGTGAGCAAGCCGGTCCCGGCCCACGACGTCCGAGCGGGTCAGGTGCTGCTCTTCCCGGACCCAGACCACGCCGGGGTGCTGCGCCTGCACCGGCTCCAGGACGTGGACGCCCACGGCGACCTCGTCACCAAGGGCGACGCCAACCCGGAGCCGGACTCGACCGCCGTCGCGCGGTCCTCGGTCGTCGGGGTCGGGTACCTGCGTGTCCCGCTCGTCGGGCTCCCGGTCGTCTGGGCCGCGGAGCACCGGACCGTGCCCCTCGTCGCACTGGCCGCCGGCATCGTCGTGCTCGCCGGGTTCGCCGTGGTGCCCGCCGTGCGCACCCGTACCGACTCCCCGACCGACCGGCTCCCGCGCCACGGCCGTCACCGCGCCGCACGTCCGCGCCCGGACCGTCGTGGTCGCGGCGACGGTGTGCGCCGTCGTCGGGGTCGCGCTGCCCGCACCCGCAGCGGCAGTGGCCTTCGCAGCGGCCACGACCACCGGGACCAGCTCGATCACCACCGCGGTCGCCACCCCGGTGACCGGGCTCACCTGCGTGAACGTCGGCAACGCCGCGGTCGACGTGGGGTGGGCCTACTCCGGGGTCGCACCCGAACGCTTCACGGTCCTGGTCGACGGGGCCGCGAGCGGGATCAGCACCGCGGCCCGCGCGCGGGACGTCACGCTCGGCGCATCGGACTTCTTCGTCTGGAAGACTTCGACCATCAGCGTGCGCACCGACCTCACCGACACGTGGACGGCCACGTCGTCGTCCACCGTGCGGATCACCACGATCCGCCTGTTCGGACTCGGCCGCACCTCCTGCGCCCGCTGACCGCACGGACCATCGGCGGTCGGCGACGGCATCCGCCGTGTCCGGCCCACCTCAGGTACCGGTGCGGTCCTGCGGCGGCCGGGATCCGCGTTCGACGCCACGAGTGCGCCGCCGCCGTCCCGGGGATGCCGGTCGTGGCGGAGGTCATGGGAACGACGCGGTGCCGGTCGTCGTCGTGGCAGCCGGGAGCGCGGGTTCCCAGGGGTCCCGAACACCGGCAGATCCGTCAGTGAGTCGACTCAGCGCCCGGCGTTGTAGTGGCCCGTGACCTGCGTGGCGGAGAGCACCGAGCTGTACACGGCAGCGAACCGCATCGAGCCGGCGAAGTAGTAGTTGCCGGCACCCGGCCACCCGGTGATCGTGTCGTAGCCGACGCGGAAGTACCCGCTCGCGTTCTCCGGGGCGGTGAAGGCAGCGTTCGAGGCCACCAGGGCCCCGTCGGCGTACAGCCGCATCCCGGTCGTGGCCGACATCGTGGCGACGACGTGGTGCCATGCGCCGTCGCTGTAGGCCTTGGGCGACGTGACGACCTGCGTGGTGTTGTTGTACGAGCCGAAGACGAGCTGCCCGCTGGTGTTGAGGTACACCTGGCGGTCGTGCTGCCCGGAGGCGGCGACCTGGTTGCTGCCGAAGCCGATGAGCAGTCCGCCGGCGACGGTGGTGCGGAACCACACCTCTTCGCTGAAGGTGGTCGGGTTGCGGTACATCGTCGGAGTGGAGACGAAGCTGGTCGACCCGTCCAGGACGTACGCGCCGCCGGCGTCGCGAGGGCAGGCCTTCGGGGTCGCCGTCGTCGAGGCCATCGATCCCTGGTAGGTGCCGTTCGCGCCCTTGCCGGAGTCGTCGACGGCGGTCTTCGCGCCGGCGGCCTCGGCGAGCTGGTAGGTGAACAGGGCGTTGGCGTTCTCCGCGTCGACGGCACTCGCGCAGGTGAAGTAGCTGGCGGTGCCGGCACTGTTGGATCCGTTGGTCACCTTCGCGGTGAACGCGGACCGGGTCGGCGCGAACTGGTTGAGCACGATGACGACGGCCAGGGCGACGACCAGCAGGACGGCGACGACCTTGCCGTCACGGAGTCGGTGCAGGTTCACGCGGCACGCACCGTCTCGACGCGGCCGATCGCCAGGCAGAACAGCAGCGGCAGCAGGCAGGCGGCGATGAGCGCGGCCCAGCCGATCGGGTCGAGGTCGATGTTCGACATGAGCTGGTACTGCCCGTTGTGGGTGAGCTCGTGGATGGTGACGCGGCCCACTTCGCCGTCGACCAGGTGCACGGTGTTGCCGCCGACCGCGTCGATGCGGACGGGGAACATGCCCGAGGACACCACGGTCGCCTCGACGCTGCCCTTCGCCGACGTGTTCGAGATCGTCGTGACGTTGACGAACGGCTTGAGCACGAACGCCGCGTACGAGACGGTGAGGGAGCTGCCGGCGATGCGCAGGCTGCCGCGGGTGACCCGGTCGGTGAAGACGCTGGTCAGGGCCCAGATGAGGAGCGTGCCGACCAGGAGGATCGGGGCGGCCCGGAAGAGCCAGCCCAGGTGCGGGACGAGCAGGACCGGGGCGCCGACCAGGTTCTCCTGCGTGAGCGTCCACGGGTCCTGAGCGCCGTTGACGTCGCCGCGGGCGTGGATGCCGCCGTCGGGGTCGATCGCGACGATGCGGTGCGTGTAGGTGACGTCGGGGTTCGCGGCAGTCCGGTAGGACACGATGTCGCCGACCCGGAGGGACGACGCCTGCACCGGCATGTCGAGGACGAGCGTGCCGACCGGGGCGGCTTCACCCATCGACGGGGTCTCGACGACGAACCAGCGGCCGCCGTTGGTGAGGAACAGGACCGCGGCGATGAGGAGGAGCGCCGCAATCGCGGCGACCGACCAGGCGAGGACGGTCTCGGAGCGGCTGACCGCACGTCCGCCGAGGAGCGGCCGCGGGAGGGTCCCGCTGAGCGGGATGGCCGAGGTGAGGCTCATGTGCTGCTCCGTCCTGGTCGGTGGTGGTCAAGGGGAATGGCGACGCTCGACCGTAGGGGGGTCGGTCGAGCGTCGCCGGTCTGAGGTTGGTCGGATCAGGCGGTGAAGGTCCAGGTCATCGGCACCGAGGCGGCGAGGCCCTGGTAGGTGTTGCCGGCCGAGGAGTCGAGGGTGACCGCGAAGTTGAAGGGGACGCTCGCACCGGCGGCGGGAGCGGTGGGCAGCGTGATCGCGGCGCCGCCCTTGAAGCTGGCGAGGGTGCCGGAGAAGACGGTGGTGGAGCCGGAGGTGACCACGAGGTTCATCTTCGCGCAGAGGTCGGTCGCGGTGCCGTTCGACGTGCCGTTGGCGCTCTGCGTGCAGGTGGCGCCCGGGGTCAGCGTGAAGGTGCTGGCGGCGGCGGTACCGGTGTTCTTGATGGTGATCGGGGTGTTGACCGTGTTGCCCGGGGTCATCGTCGTGCTGCCACCGAACTTGTTGATGGTCGAGCAGGTCGCGGCGTTGGTCGAGACCGAGCCGCCGTCGGTGCTGAGGCAGGTGACGGACGCGTTGGCGTTCTGCTCCTGCATGATCAACGTGCCGCTGGCGGCGGTGTTGCTGCTGTTGGTGATGCTCGCGGCGAACCCGGAGAGGGTGCCGGTGAGCGAGAGGGAGAGGAGCACGGCGGCGAAGATGCCCGCGAGGAGCGCCACGGGTGCGAAACGGATGCGCTTCAGCGGGGAGGTGCGGAGCTGGTTGGACACGGGGTACCTCGATGTTCGTGGATGGTCTCTTTCGCAATCTCCGTTCGGCCGATTGCTCAATGATTAAGATAGTCATAGGTTCAACAACATGGAACCGCCGCAAGGCCCCCAGAGCGGGGGACACCGCGGACGGGAGGCGCATCGACGCCCGGCGCACCGGTAATCTCCCGCAACGAGAGAGATCTGGAGACCAGCCCGTGAGTGAGCAGGACGAGCACGACGCGACGGACCTGACGGCCGCGTTCGACGCCGTCGTCCGCGCCAACGCGAGCCTGGTCGCGCAGCTCAGCGCCCGCGCCGGCGTGCACGAGAGTGGCCTCCGCGCCCTCGTGCTCATCAGTGACACCGGCTACTCCACCCCCACCGAGGTCGCCGGGTTCCTCGCGTTGACCTCCGGCGCGGTGACGAACATGGTCGACCGGCTGTCCGCCGCAGGGCTGCTCGAGCGCACACCGAACCCGTCCGACCGGCGCGGGTCGCTGCTGCGTCTGCGGCCCGCCGGCGAGGACGTCGTCGCGGACTACCGGGAGCGCTACGCCGCCATGCTGCGCGCGGTCGACTCCGGCCACCGCGGGGACCTGCACGCGGTCCTCAACGACCTGGCGACCGGCCTGTTCCAGCAGGCCGCGACCGCCGACCCGGCGACACCGGCCTCCGCGAGCTGAACGAACGGGCGCCGCTGTCGACCGCGGCGCCCGTTCTCCGTCCGGAACGGTCAGATGCCCGTCGTGCTCCGGATCCACGACGACGCCTGCGCCAGCAGGGCCTGGTTCGACCCCGCGCGGGTGTTCGCGCCCGGGTCGGCGCTGTCGCCGGTGGAGCACGTGGCGACGACCTTGCCGTTGACGATGAGCGGCCCGCCCGAGTCGCCGTGGTTCGAGGCCCCCGAGACGCCCGTCACGTGCTGGGCCCGGCCTCCGAACGCGTCGGTGCTCGCCTCGGTCAGGGACACGGACGCCTCAGCCCCGCAACGGCGGCGACGCCGCCACACCGTGCTCGTCCGCGAACCCGGCCACCAGGTCACGCATCGCGTCCTCGGCACTGTGCCGTGCCTCCCAACCGAGCACCTCGCGCGCCCGGTCGGTGCGCATGATCGGCACGCCGGCCGCGATGTCCACCCAGCCGGCATCGGTGGGCTGCAGGCGCAGCCGCCAGGTCAGCGTGACGAGCCCGCGGACCAGGCCGAGTGGCACGCGGACCGCTCCGAGCATCCCGAACACCCGCGCCATCCGCGGCGGAGTGAGCACGGGTGTGGCGGCGATGTTGAACGCTCCCCGGGCCTTCCGGTCGATCGCCCGCCAGTACGCGTCGGCGAGGTCGTCGGCATGGACGGCCTGGAACACGAACGGGTACGGCAGCGGCAGCACGGCCCAGCGGATCCAGCGGACGATCCGCATCGGCACGAGGTGCCCGAGGAAGAGGCCACGGATCTCGGCTGCGGCGTCGCGCTGGAACACCAGGCCGGGACGCAGTCGGGTCACGACGACGTCCGGGTGCTCGCGCTCGAAGACGTCCATCGCGCGCTCGTTCTCGGCCTTGTGGATCGAGTAGGTGGCGGTCGGGATGCCGTCGGCGGGCCAGGTCTCGTCCACCGGGGTGCGCTTGCCGTCGGCGTCGACCCCGCGGTAGGCGCCGACCGAGGACGCGACGACGACCTGCGGCACGCCCGCGGCCGCGACGGCGGCCAGGACGTTCGCGGTGCCGGTCACGTCGGTGCGGTGCTGGGCCGGGATGTCGTGCGTCGGCTGCAGCGCCCACGCCAGGTGGACGACGGCCTCGGCGCCGCGGAAGACCGCCGTCAGCCGGTCGATCGCGTCCGGGGCGCCGACGTCGACGGTGTGCCAGAGCGCGCTGTCGTACGGCTGGGCGCGCAGGTCCGGCCGTCGGCGCGCGACCCCGACGACGTCGGCGCCGGCGTCCCGGAAGCGGCGGAGCAGCGCGGTCCCGACGTTCCCGGTGGCGCCGACGACGACGATCCTGGTCATGCCGCGGCCGGGGTACCTGCGGGCAGTGCGGGGTCGAGGACGACCTTGATGCAGTCGTCCTCCTTCTTCTGGAAGACCTCGTACATGTGCGGGGCGTCCTCGAGCGAGACCCGGTGGGTCGTCAGGTCGAGGGTGCCGAGCGGGTCGGACGGGTCCTCGACGAGCGGCATGATGTCGTCGATCCAACGCTTCACGTTGCACTGGCCTTCGCGGATGGTGATCTGCTTGTCGAACAGCGTCATCATCGGCATCGGATCGGCCATGCCGCCGTAGACACCGCTCAGCGAGACGGTGCCGCCGCGACGGACCAGGTCGATCGCGGTGTGCACGGCGTCCAGGCGGTCGACACCGGCGGTCTCGATGGCCTTCTGCGCGAGCTTGTCGGGCAGCAGGCCGGCGGCGCGCTGGGCGAACCCGGCGACGGGGTTGCCGTGCGCCTCCATGCCGACTCCGTCGACGACGGCGTCCGGGCCACGGCCGTCGGTCAGGTCGACGAGCTCGGCGACGAGGTCCTTCGACAGGTCGAACGTCTCGATGTCGTACTTCGCCGCGAGGTCACGACGGACCTGCTCCGGCTCGACGGCGAGCACGCGGTAGCCCAGGTGCTTGCCGATGCGGGCGGCGAACTGCCCCACCGGGCCGAGTCCGAGGACCGCGAGCGTGCCGCCCTCGGGGACGTCGGCGTACTGCACGGCCTGCCACGCGGTCGGCAGGATGTCGCTCAGGAACAGCCACTGGTCGTCGGCACCGGTGTCGGGCACCTTGATGGGACCGTAGTCGGCGTGCGGCACACGCAGGTACTCGGCCTGACCACCGGGGACCTGGCCGTACATCTTGGTGTAGCCGAAGAGGGCGGCCCCGCTGCCGTACGCGGTCACCTGGGTGGTCTCGCACTGGGACTGCAGCCCACGCTGGCACATGTAGCAGTGCCCGCAGGAGATGTTGAAGGGGACGACGACACGGTCGCCGACCTTGAGGTTCGTGACGGCCGAGCCGACCTCCTCCACGATTCCCATCGGCTCGTGGCCGAGGACGTCACCCTTGTCGATGTACGGGCCGAGGACGCGGTACAGGTGCAGGTCGGAGCCGCAGATCGCCGTGGAGGTGATCCGGACGATCGCGTCCGTCGGCTCCTGGATGGTCGGGTCGGGAACGGTCTCGACGGACACCTTCTCGGTGCCCTGCCAGGTCAGTGCGCGCATGCGTGCGCTCCTCTCGTCGCGGTCGCGGCCGGACGGGAGGCCCGGCACGCGTCGTCCCATCGGTACGCCTCCGCCTCGCGGAGCCTCCCAGCGTGGGCCGGTCAGCGCACCGGGTCGGAGGCGACGGGTGCGGCGGGCGCGGGGCGCGCCTCCCGGACGTCTGCGGCCACCTGGTCGTCGCGTGCGGTGCGCTCGTCGCGGGCACGCTCCCCGGCGACCACGACACCGAGCGCGACGGCGTACAGCACCGCACCGATCCAGAGTGCTGCCGAGGCGGACGGCACCTGGTCGGCGGGGATGTCCGGCACCCCGGCCGCGGCCATCAGCGCGGACTCGGCGCAGAGCACGGCGGTCGAGAGCACCAGGACGGTCACCCGCAGCCAGCGCGGGCTGCGACGGATGCCGGCCGAGACTCCGACCACGCTCGCGGTCAGGAGCAGTCCGGCGAGCAGGAACCCGATCATCACGACCGAGTGCAGGGCCGGGTCGCGGGTCGAGTCGGCCGCAGTGGTGCCGGTGTAGAGCAGCCAGGACCCGCCGACGGCCAGGACCGCGGCGACCACCGGGAACGCGAGTGCCCGCGTCAGCGGGTTGCCGGCCAGGCGACCGAGGCGCTGCAGCGGGACGGGTTCGAGCGTGCGGCGGGCGAGTGTCACCGGCGAGCCGAGGACCAGCAGCACCGGGGCGACCATGCCGATGACGACGTGGCCGAGGACGTGTGTGGTGAGGTCGTGCCCACCGGCGTGGCCGAGCGGCCCGACGAGCACCGCGGCGACGGCCAGCAGTCCGGCGATCCAGGAGACCGTCCGTGCCGGGGGCCAGGCCGCGTGCCCGCGGCGCCGCTGTCCGGACGACCCGACGATGTACACCGCACCCGCCACGGTGAGGGCGATGAGGGTGAAGGTCCCGAGCGTGCCGCCGTGAGAGTGCACTGATGAGCTCCTGTCGTCGTCCGACCATCCTGTCGGAGACCGGTACGCGGTGTTCGGCGCGACGGGGTCCCGCGACTGGTCAGCCGCGCAATCGGTCCCGTTCTCCCGGCGGCAGGTGTTCGGTCGCGGTCTCGAGGGCCGCGCGGCTGAGGAACCGGCCCTGCCGCTCGAGGAACGCGACGAGCTCGACCTCGGACGCCCGCTTGCCGACCTCGCGCAGCACCCGGCCGAGGGCCGACTGCACGACGTCGCCGCGCTCCCGGACGAGGCGACCGACCACGGCGAGCGGGACCTCGGCGTCGCCCTGCTTCGCGAACGCCAGGGTCGCCACGACCGCGGCCCGACGGACGAGCGCCACGTCGGACTTCGCGAGGGCGAACAGCGGCCCGGTCGAGCCGCCGAGCAGCAGGGTGCCGACCAGGTCCTCGGCGGCCAGGTCGACCAGTACCGGGTCGTCGAGCCGCTCGGCCCGCAGCGCGGACAGGTACTCGTCGGTCAGGTCCGGATCCGGGCCGCGGTGCTCGGCCTGCCGCTCGCGGGCGGCCTGCAGGAGCAGCACCACGGCGACGAGGCGGCCGCCCGGGTCCTCGCTCCAGAGCAGCGCCGACCGCTCCCCCGGGTCCAGGTCCGCGAAGCGTCGGGCGACCCGGCGTGCGGCGCCGACGTCCCCCGGCGTCCGGGCGAACGCGACGAGGACGTCCTCGGCGGTGGGACGTGACATCCCCTCCACCCTACGGCCGGGGTGCGGAACGTCGGCCGGTCGTCAGCGGAACGCGAGGATCGTCAGCGGGTCCTTGAGCGTCCCGTTGACCCGGGTCTCGACGTGCACGTGTGGGCCGGTGGACTGCCCGGTGTTGCCGGACTTGCCGAGCTGTGTGCTCAGCGAGACGACCTGGTCCTTGCTGACCGCGATCGAGCTCATGTGCGCCGTCAGCACCGTGGTCAGGCCGTAGGTCACGACGACGTAGTTGCCGTAGCTGGCGTTGTTGCGGACCACCGTCGTCACCCGCCCGGTCCCCGAGGCGTACACCGGGGTACCGATCTTCACCGGCGAGTCGGTGCCCTGGTGGTAGCGCGGCACGTGGCCTGCGCCGCGGTCGTCGCCGTAGCGACCGGTGATCGTCGTGCCGGCGACCGGCCACTGCAGTCCGGTGACCTTCTTCGTCGACCAGGAACGGGTGTCCGCCTTCCCGTAGAGGACGACGTTGCCGTCGAGCTGCACCAGCAGCGCTCCGCCGCCCTTGCGCGAGGTGTTCGAGGCCCAGAGCGCCGTCCCGCCGCCCTTCGGGTAGACGACGAGGTTGCCGTCGGTCTGCACCGCGGCGGTCGCGCCGGGGTGCCGGAAGGTCTTCGACGACCAGGCCGCGGCGCCGTTCACGTACTGGACGAGGTTGCCGTCGGTCTGCATCGTGAAGGTCTGGTCACGACCGGCACCGGAGCGCAGCACCGTGCCGGGCAGGATCGTCGTCCCGGCCGGCACCCGGTTCTGGAACGTCTGCAGCTTCCAGGTGGTCGCGTTCGCCGTGTTCAGCAGGAGGAGGGTGCCGTCGCCGTTCACGCCCAGGCTCTTCGTCGGGGAGCTCTTCGGGCCCCACTGCGCCAGCAGCTTGCCGTTCTTGATGATCGACAGCGGTCCCTCCTTCTGGACGACCGCGGCGGCGCCGGACTGGTTCGAGGTGTTCGACGCCCAGAGCACCACGTTCCCGATGCCGTACTCGACGAGGTTGCCGTCACCCTGCATGACCAGGCGGAACTGCCCGTTCGGCGAGGTCACCTGGTCGCCGGCCCGGAGCCAGGTGCCCGCCGGGGCGGTGCCGGTGTAGGTGGTCGCTGCGTGCGCCGGTGTGGCGACCGCGACGAGTCCCGCGGCCGCGATCGCGACAGCGGTGACGGCCGCGGCGAAGCGTGCTCGTGCCCTGATCATGTGGTGGTCGTCCCTGCTCGTGGTGAGGCCCACCGCGGGCGGCCGAGCGCCA
Source organism: Curtobacterium sp. MCPF17_011 (assembly GCF_003234145.1). NCBI lineage: Bacteria > Bacillati > Actinomycetota > Actinomycetes > Micrococcales > Microbacteriaceae > Curtobacterium > Curtobacterium sp. MCPF17_011. The sequence continues at coordinate 99,755 of NZ_QKSK01000006.1, read as the reverse complement.
GCGCGGTGCGTGTCCGGTGTCGAGGCGTCCCTGTACGACTCGACGGTCAAGGTTCGCAGGCGGAACCGATCAGGGCCATCCCCCGGTCCGGGGGCGTTGCGCGACGCGTGTCCGTGTGCTCGCGGCGTTCCGGGGACAGGATGGGACCCATGCCCGCTCAGCCGAACCCCGCCTTCGTCCGTCCGGCCGCGGAACGCACCCGTCCCGACCTGCAGGGCACGTTCGGGATGACGGCCTCGACGCACTGGCTCGCCACGGCGTCCGCCCAGTCGGTCCTGGAGCGCGGCGGCAACGCCTTCGACGCGGTGGTCGCGGGCGCGTTCGTCCTGCACGTGGTTGAGCCACACCTCAACGGCCCGGGCGGGGACCTGACCGCGGTGTACGCGACCGCGGAGGACCCGACCCCCGTGGTCCTCGTCGGCCAGGGTCCGGCTCCGGCCGGGGCGACCCCGGAGCACTTCCGCGCCGAGGGGCTCGACCTGGTCCCCGGCGCCGGCGCCCTCGCCGCGGCCGTGCCGGGAGCGGTCGACGCCTGGCTCCTGCTGCTCCGCGACCACGGCACCTGGGAGCTCGCGGACGTGCTCGCCCCCGCCACCGGCTACGCCCGCGACGGCCACCCGGTGAGCGCCGGCGTGGTCCGCACGATCACGGCGGTCGCGGACCTGTTCCGCGACCACTGGCCCACCTCCGCCGAGCGGTGGCTGACGGGAGGCGCGCCTCCCGTCACCGGGGACCTGGTGCGGAACGAGGCGCTCGCCTCGGTGTTCGACCGGCTGGTCGCGGCCGGCGCGGACACGGACGGCAGCGGGGCGGACGGTGGACGGGCCTCCCGGATCGACGCCGCCCGCCGGGAGTGGGCCGAGGGGTTCGTCGCGACGACGATCGACGCCTTCGTCCGGCAGCCGCACCGGCACTCGTCCGGCACCGACCACGCCGGCGTCCTCCGGGCCGGGGACCTGGCCGCGTTCCGGGCGACCACCGAACCGGCGACGACCGCGGAGTTCCGCGGCCACACCATCGCGAAGACCGGGCCGTGGGGGCAGGGGCCGGCGCTCCTGCAGACCCTGCGGATGCTCGAGCCGCTGGACGACGAGCGCCTGGACCCGTCGACCGAGCTCGGCGCCCACACGGTGGTCGAGGCGTTGAAGCTCGCCCTCGCCGACCGCGAGGCGTTCTACGGCGACGGCACGGTCCCGCTCGACGTCCTGCTCGCCGACGCCACCGTCGCTGCACGTCGGGCGCTCATCGCGGACACCGCCTCCGCCGAGTTCCGCCCGGGCGACGTGCCGGGCGTCGACCCGGTCCTGCCGCCGCTCCGCACCTCGTACGACGTGACCGGCGCGGCCGGGGTCGGGGAGCCCACCGTGCCCGGTGCCCGGCGTGGACCGGTCGACGCGCGCGCGGAGGTCCCGGTCGAGGACCGCGGCGAACCGTTCGTCGCGCCCGACGGCGACACCCGCGGTGACACCTGCCACATCGACGTCGTGGACCGCTGGGGCAACATCGTCAGCGCCACGCCCTCCGGCGGCTGGCTGCAGTCGTCGCCGACGATCCCCGAGCTCGGCTTCTGCCTGGGCACGCGGCTGCAGATGACCTGGCTCGAGGAGGGCACCGCGTCGACCCTGCGCCCCGGCGAGCGCCCGCGCACCACACTCACCCCGACGCTCGTCCTGCGCGACGGCGTGCCGGTCATGGCGCTCGGCTCCCCCGGCGGCGACCAGCAGGACCAGTGGCAGCTGCTGTTCCTGCTCCGCTGGATCGTCGGCGGGTACACGCCGCAGCAGGCCATCGACGCCCCGGCCCTGCACACGACGTCGTTCCCGGGGTCGTTCTGGCCGCGGACGTGGGAGCCGGCGGGCCTGGTCGTCGAGGACCGGCTCGGCGACGCGGTGATCGCCGGACTGGAGGCCCGTGGTCACGTCGTCACGCGCGCGGGCGACTGGAGCCTGGGCCGGCTCACGTGCGTCACCCGGGATCCGGAGACCGGGGTGGTCGGTGCGGCCGCGAACCCGCGAGGCGCGCAGGGGTACGCGGCGGGGCGCTGAGCGCGCTCGCGGTGCCGCCGGTCAGGCGGCCGCGACGGCTTCCGTGTCCGTGTCCGTGTCCGTCTTCATCCAGAACGGCGACCAGTGGTACCCGTCCGGGTCGTCGAACTGACGCTGGTACATGAACGGGGGGTCGTCGGTGCCGCCGACGCCGGCGTACGTCTCCCGACTGGCGAGCATGACGTACTGCTCGGGCGCGATCGCGAAGCACGACGCGTCCGCGCCGGACATCTCGGCGTCCTGCGTCCAGCCGAGTGCCGTGGAGAACGCGGTCGCGCGCTGGACGCTCGCGTCCGGACAGCTGATGAAGAGGGTCATGCGCGCAAGGCTCCTGCTGCCCCTGTCCCCCGTCAAGGGCGTGGGCTACGCCGTCGTCATGCCCGGAGAGCCGCTCGGGGTGATCCACACCAACGACGACACCACTTCACGACCGCTCGCCAGGGCGTTCCGGAGCGATCGGGTGTTGTCGGGGTGGATGTGCCCGCGGAGCACGTCCGAGGGGCCGGCCGGCAGCGCACGAGCGAGTTGCCGGAGCACGAGCGGCCCGTACCCGTGTCCGCGGTGCTCGGCGTCCAGGACGATCTCCTCGACCGTGAAGCCGGTGAAGCCGTCCGCGTCGTCCCGCGTGGCTGCGACGACCCCGCCGACGCGGCTGGCGACGACCACGTCGAACAGCAGCCCTTCCTCGTCCGCGTCGGCCAGCGAGTCCTCGTCGGCGGCGGTCGCCCACTGATCCAGGTCCGGCTCCGACCGCCGCAGTTGGTCGTAGGCGTCGGCGACCCGGACCGCGGCCCCCGCTGGCTCGGCCCGGGCCAGTTCGACGTCCAGACCGGTGCTCGCTGCGCCATCGGCCACCCGTGCCACCGGGGCTGACACCACGAGCAGGTCAGTCGCGGCGGTGAACGCGTCCGACGTCGGTGCCGAACGCTGGTCGCCCGGCAGGTGCACACGGAGGCACAGCGGGGCGAAGTCCCGGTAGGCCGGGAGCACCTCGGCGAGTTCGGCGATCCCGGCGACGTCCGGTGCCACGTCGGTGGCGATCACGTCGACGAACGGCTTCGCGACGTCCCGCCCGCGGAACCGGATGCCCGTGATCGCCCAGTGCCCGGACGACAGCTCGAGGCGGCGGTTCGCCCACAGCAGTGGATCGGCGACGGGGAGCTGCACGGCGTCGCGGACAGCCGCGCCCCAGGACGCGTCAGCGACCAGGGCGAGCGCCGGCTCGGCCGACACCGCCAGGTCCTGACGCCAGGACGGGTTCCAGTCCGGCAGCTGCGCCGGGGACCAGGTCTCGAGTGCGGTGCGGACTGCTGCGTCGGTCATCGGACCCGACGATAGGGCTCGACGATCGGCGGCCGCTAGAGCGTCGGGACGACCACCGCGCGGCCGGTCAGCTCACCGGCCTCGAGCTTCCGGTAGGCCTCCAGCGCGTCGGCGAGGGCGAACCGCTCGATGTTCGGCTCGATGCGAAAGGGTGACTCCTGGGGCCGCGGTACCGGAGCGGCCGGGACCGCGAGCCTGCGTCTTCCCCGGGAACCGGTTGCGAGAACGATCGTTCTCCGATTGACTCGGCACCGAGGGTCGCACCCGGCCCACACACCCGAACGAAAGGAGCGGCCATGCCCACACGCACCGCACGCACCGCCTGGAACGGCGGCCTCAACGACGGTTCCGGCCAGGTCGAACTCTCCAGCTCGAAGGTCGGCACCTACGACGTGTCCTTCCCGAAGCGCGCCGCTGACGACGCCGGCGGCACGACCAGCCCCGAAGAGCTCATCGCCGCAGCGCACTCGTCCTGCTACGCCATGCAGTTCTCGGCGATCCTCGGCGAGGCCGGCGGCACCGTCGAGTCCCTCGACGTCAAGGCCGACGTCTCGCTCGGTCCGGACTCGGCCGGCGGCTTCAAGCTCACCGGCATCGTCCTCACCGTGCACGGTGAGGTCACCGGCATCGACGAGGCGACCTTCCTCAAGGCCGCCGACGAGGCCAAGGCGACCTGCCCGGTCAGCAAGGCCCTCACCGGTGTCGACATCGAACTGCACGCCACGTTCGAGCAGTAACACCGAGCCACGCGCTGACGGGAGGCTGCCCACCCGACCGGTGGGCGGCCTCCCGTCAGTCGCGCACGGGCACCAGGGCTGCGCATGAGGACGGCGGGCGACCGGCCTGGGCGAACCAGATCGTCACCCGACTCCGGCGGCGACCCGCGCGGCCGCAGCCGCCCCCCGCAGGAGGCGGTTCCTAGCTCGCGTCCGAAACCGCGCTGGAGACGGCGGTCGGGGCGTCGTACTCGCCGTCCGGGATCGCACGGAGCGCCTCGAGCACGTCGTCGGGGGCGTTCTCCTTCTCGGCGGTCGACACGACGTCGTCCTTCGAGGCGGGGTAGTCGATGCCGCTCAGGTACTTCTGGATCTGGATGGGGTTCGGTGCTGCCACGATCGTTCCTTCCGTTGGGCTTCCCGGCCTACCCGGGGTCCCCTCGGCGACGACCCAGCGGATGCGGTCGGCGGCCAGCACGGACGGCACGAGCCGGCCCGCGCCTCCCGTCAGACCGACCAGGTCTCGTCGTCGGACCAGGACACGTCGCCCCAGGTCGACAGACGTCGCTGCGCGGTCGCCTCGTACCGTTCCATCCAGCCGCGCTCGAGACGGGCGACGGCACGGTCGAACGCCGCGACCAGGTCCAGGTCACTGCGCAGGAGGGCCTGCAGCTGCAGCCCCTCGTACAGTGCGATGAGCTGCTCGGCCCCGCGGCGGGGGTCCATGGTGTGCGGGGCGCGGCCGACCGCGATGTCGTGCTCCAACCCGCGCTTCACCTGCGAGAAGAACAGCTGGTACCGCGAGCGCAGGTACGTCGACATGGCGTGCTCGGGGTTGCCGGCGACGCTGAGCAGGGCGACGAGCAGGCGCATCAGGGCCGGGTCGTCCGCGTTCGAGGCGACGATCGCACGGAGCAGCTCGACAGTGCTGCCGTTGCCGACCTCGCGCGTGACCTCGTCCATCCGGGCGCCGTTCCACCGGTCGACCGCGGCCAGGACGAGGCCGTCCCACGACGGGAAGTGCTGCTGGAGCTCGTACGTCGAGATGTCCAGCCGCTCGGCGACGTGCTCGACGCGTGCCTCGTGGAAGGGCACGTCACGGAGCAGGTCGACCGTGGCACCCACGATCCTGATCCGCAGGTGCAGGGTGGCCGCAGCCGCAGCGGCAGCCACCGTGTCGGCGCTGGTGTCCTCGAGCATCGTGCCCTCCGTGTCCGGGACTCGCGGTCAGGTCGTGGCCGTCGCGTCCGGGGGTGCGGACGTCCTGTCCGCATGACGATCCTGGCGTAGATCACGGATGACGCGCATCCCCGGTACGGGGGTCGGCAACATGGGGGACAAGCGACGGCGCTCAGCGGCCACTGCCTGGGTGTGTCCGATGCCGGGTGTGTGACGATGCCGGGATGTCTCCGAACGACTCCACCGCACAGGGCCTGGCCACCATGGCGTCCGCCGGGTTCGAGTTCGCGAGCACCCCGGAGCAGGTGGCGCACGACGTCCGCACCATGTGGGAGCACCTCGGTCGCCCCGAGGGTGCGTTCGAGGCCGCCGCCCAGGCGATCGCCGTCCTGCCGCAACGGCCCGAGGTCCCGGTTGCCCTGCAGGCCCGACGCCGGGAGTTCGAGCAGGCCGTCGGCATCAACCCCGTCGAGGTCGAGTTGGCCGCCGCCCTCGCGGCGCGCGAACTGCTCGAGTCGATGGCGCGCACCTGCGGGACGCGCTGACCGGACCGTACGACGGACGGGAGGCCCGTGGCTACGCAGCCACGGGCCTCCCGTCCGGTCCGGCGTCACCGCGTGGGTGCGCATCCGGCGTCACCGCCGGTGTGACGACTACGGCGTCGGCATGCCACCGTCGACGTGCAGCGTCTCGCCCACGACGAAGGACGACTCGCCGCTGGCGAGGAACACGTAGGCCGGCGCGAGCTCGGCGGGCTGGCCCCAGCGGCCGAGGTAGGTCTCCTCGCCCACCGACGGCAGGTCCTCGGCGGGCTGTCCGCCTGCCGGCTGCAGCGGCGTCCAGATCGGACCCGGTGCGACGGCGTTGACGCGGATGCCCTTGGGCGCGAGCTGTGCGGCGAGGCCCTTCGCGAGGTTGTTCACGGTCGCCTTCGTCGCGGCGTAGTGCACGAGGTTCGGCGACGGCGCGTAGGCCTGGATCGACGTCGTGTTGATGATCGTCGAGCCCGGCGCGAGGTGCGGTACGGCGGCCTTCGTGATGCGGAACGTCGCGTACACGTTGGTCTTGAAGGTCTCGTCGAACTCCTCGTCGGAGATGTCCGTGATCGCGTCGACGTTCTGCTGCTTGCCGGCGTTGTTCACCAGGATGTCGAGCCCGCCGAGCTGCTCCACCGCGGAGGCGACGAGCTCCTCGCAGAACGCGAGCGAGGTGATGTCACCCGGGAGCGCGACGGCCTTGCGACCCGCGGCCTCGATGAGGGCGATGATGCGGTCGGCGTCCTCCTGCTCCTCGGGGAGGTAGCCGATGGCGACGTCGGCACCCTCACGGGCGTAGGCGATGGCGACGGCCGCGCCGATGCCCGAGTCGCCGCCGGTGATGAGCGCCTTACGGCCCTCGAGGCGGCCGGAGCCCCGGTAGGTGTCCTCGCCGTGGTCGGCGGGGACGTTCTCCGCCATCTCGGCGTCGGTGCCGGCACCCTTGAGGTACTGCTCGTCCGGCTTCTTGTCGGCGTAGAGCTTCGTCGGGTCCTGCATGGTGTACTGGTCGATCCGCTGGTCCGTCATGCGTGCGACGCTACGCACCGGGTCACCCGCTGCCGTTCAGGGGGCCGTCCCCCGCCGCGCAGTCCGGCTGATGCTGGGTGGACCGGTCCGGACGACCGCTCAGACCAGTCGGTAGACCGCGATCGGCGGGGCGTCCTCGCCCTGGTCCTCGGCATCGCCGGTGCGGGCCCAGGTCCGGCCGTCGTGGTCGATCGTCGACGGCAGGTCGCCGTGGACGATCATCCGCACAGCCGGTTCGTCGCCGTCGATCAGGTCGACGCCGTGCGCCACGCTGTCTCCGCTACTGTCCACCACGTACTCCGCCATGGGGCCGACGCTACCCGGGGCGACCCCGTACCGGCCCCGGACCCGCGTTCCGGGAATGTCACGGTCCGGTGACGGTGCGGAACCGTTTCGGTAACACCTGTCGCCCGCTGCAGGAGGTGCGGCTACGGTCGAGCGAGTGACTCCCAGGACCGTGTTGACGATCAGCGCCGTGGCGCTCGCCCTCGTGGTGGGCAACGGCGCTGCGGTCGACCACTGGTCCGGCCAGGACGCCGACCGTGCCGCGGCCGCTGAGCCCAGTGCGTCGGCGACCCGCACGGCCGATCCAGTGCCCACGTGGCGCCCGGTGTCCGCCGCTGCCCTGAAGTCCGTCGACGCGGTCGAGCTCCGCGCCGAGTCGATCGTCCTCCGTGCCGACGACCGCACCGTCACCACCGTCTCCATGCGGGACGCCAAGCACACCGTCGGGGTGCTCAACCGCATCCTCGGCACCCCCGCCCGGACGCAGACCGCCGTCGGCGACGCCGGCCGGTGCGTCCCGGCCAGCACGACCTCGACGTGGGGCGGTGCGATCCGCGTCGCCGCCCTGTCCCAGCCCGGCAGGGCCGGCAACCGGGTCGAGGTCCGGGTGCTCCGCGACCACGTCCGGTCCCGTCTCGGCGCCGTCATCGAGCTCTCCGGCCCGCACGGGGTCCGGGTCGGCGACGACGTCTCCCAGCAGATCGACGACGCGTCGAAGAGCGAGCGTGAGTCGCTCGGGTCGGACGACGCCCAGGCGTGGCAGCTGCTGCTCGAGCGCGGCTGGTCCGACGACGACGAACGCTCGGGCCACGGCGCCAACGGGGTCTCGGTCCTGACCGACGAATCCACCGTCACCGTGATCGGCTCGCCGATGCCGATCCGCCCCGCCCGCGGCTGCTGAGTCTCAGACCCGGATCGTCGCGATCACCGGGAAGTGGTCGCTCGCGAACCAGGTCTCCGGCCCGTCGTGGTCGATCTGCACCCGATCGACTCCGGCGACGTCACGCGTGAACACCCAGTCGATGCGCTCCCCGGTCGCCACCGGAGGCTGCCAGTCGTTGTAGGACGCCGTGTGGTCGTCCGGGTCCCCCGCCACCGTCCATGCGTCGGTGTACCCGGCGTCCGCGAACACCTGCGAGGCCGCACCGGACCCCGCCGGCTCGTTGCAGTCCCCCGCGAAGAGCACCGGACCGTCGACCACGGACAGTCGCTGCACGATGAGCGATGCGCTGAGTCGGCGGACCTCGTCGCCGTGCGGGCCCTGCTCGTGGTCCATGTGGGTCGTCAGCAGGGTGAAGGCAGGGCCCTCGGCATCGAGGAACCGCGCGTGGTTCGCGATCCGCGGGTACAGGCTGTCCCAGGTGTTCGAGACGGGCTCGTCGGGGGTGTCCGACAGCCAGAACGAGCCGGACTCGACGGGCCGGAACCGGTCGCGTCGGTAGAACACCGCGGCGTGCTCGCCCGCGGTGCCGCCCTCGCGCCCCTGGCCGACGGCGTCGTGGTCCGGCAGGCCCGCGCGGAGGGCGTCCATCTGGTGGTCGAAGGCCTCCTGCACGCAGAGCAGGTCAGGATCGTGACGGCGGATGACGTCGAGGACCACCGGCAGTCGGGCAGGCCAGTCGTGCACCGGGTCCGGGTTCTTGATGTTGTAGGTCATGAGGGTGATCGGGCGTGCGGTGCTGGTCACCCGTCGAACCTACCCGCGCGGCCCCCGGAGCCTCCGCTGCCTTCGCCTGCCGGACCGACCAGCGTCCGCCGGAGCGTCAGCACGCCGTCGCGGGCCCGGGACTTCGCCGTGCCGGTGGGGACGCCGAGCACCCGACCGAGCTCGGGCCCGGTCAGGTCGGCCAGGTAGCGGAGGGCCACCGCGTGGCGCTGTCGCTCCGGCAGCGCCTCGAGCGCCCGACGCAGGGCCATCCGGTCGAGCACCGACTCGGCGCGGTCGAGAGCACCGTGGTCGACGTCCTCGTGGTCGCGGATCCCCACGCGCCGGTCCCGGTCGCGGTCCGCCTGGGCCTTCCGGACCCGGTCGACCGCCCGCCGGGTCGCGATGGTCCGGATCCAGGCGATCGCCGGGTGTGCCGGGTCGTACCGCGGTGCGAGTCGCCAGACCTCGAGCATCACGTCCTGCGTGACGTCCTCGGCCAGCCAGTCGTCGCGCAGCTGCCGACGGACGACCTGCAGCACGAGCGGTCGGAACCGTTCGTCGATCCGGCGGAAGGCCTCCCGGTCCCCCGCGGCGACCCGCAGCAGCAGCGCGCGTTCCTCGTCCCGTCGTCGGCGCAACTCCTCGTCCACACCGTGCAATGTGACATGCCAGTCTGGACAGCAGCGGGACGACCCGGCACGTCACGCCGCTCAGTTGATGCAGACGCCCTCTTGGCCGTACTCGTGCACGGCGGTCGACGACGGGCTCGGCTCCGTGGCCTCCTTCGTCGGCTTCGGGGCCGTGGCCTCCTTCGACGGCTCGGCGGGGGCAGGTGTCTCGGTACCCGGCTGCGCGGCCGCCTGCGGGGTCTTGCCGTCCGTGCCGAGCACCAGGGTGACCCCCTGCACGGCGGTGCTCTGGACCGGCACCGCGCCGGGCACGACGGCGACCAGTGCCTTGGCCTGCGCCTCCATGCCGGCCGGGTACTGCACCATCGTCGCCGCCGTCGTGGCCGAGGAACCGGGGGCACCGACCTGGAAGCCCCGGCCGGCGAGGACCGTCGAGGCGGCCGCCGCGGCACCGGTGACACCGCTGCCGTTCGAGACCGTCACCGTGACGGAGCCGGCGGCAGCCGCCGTCGCCGTCGTGTACGCCGGCGGTTCCCCGACGAGCCCCTGGACGAACGCGGGCATGCCGGCGGTGTCGACCTCGACGATCGACAGCGCCGAACCGTTCGGGTAGATGGTCGGGGTGCCGAGGATCGGGATGGTCGCCGACTTGATGTTCGACGGGCGCAGGTTGCTCATCTGCCGCGCCAGGGTCAGCATGTCGAGCCCCTGGTCGGTCTCCACCGAGCTGCCGATCGCGTCGATGATGTTCGTGGTCTTCACCGGGTTCAGCAGTGTGCCGGCGGACAGGATCTTCCGCGCCTCCTGCGACAGGAAGTACTGCTGCCGGACCTGACGGTCCAGGTCGCCGTTCGGCAGACCGTGGCGCTGCCGGACGAACGACAGGGCCTGCGAGGCGTCGAGCTCCGAGACACCGGCCGGCAGGTCCACGCCCGAGTAGTCGTCCTGGACGGCCTGGTTCAGGCAGACGTTCACCGGCCCGAGTTGCTTGACGATCTCGTAGAACCCGAGCAGCGAGACACGGACGTAGTGGTCGATCGTCAGCCCGCTGAGGCCCTGGATGGTCGCGATGAGCTTCTTCGCACCGCCGGTGTCGCCGCCGCCGTTCATGGTGCCGTACGAGAACGCGCTGTTGAGCTTGCCCTTGCCGACGCCCGGGATGTCGACGTACGAGTCACGTGGGAACGAGATCATCGTCGCGCTCCGACCGTCCGCGGCGATGTGCAGCACGATCATCGTGTCGGTGTTCGTCGCCCCACCGTCGGACTGAGTGTTGAGCTCCGCCATCTCCTCCGGCGTCGCGTTGTCCGGCCGGTGGTCGTCGCCGACCAGCAGGATGTTCATCGCTCGGCCGTCGACGTCGTCCTTCGCGGGCGGTGCACTGCCGATGGCGTCGACCTTCGTGACGCTGCTGGCCAGGCGGTTGTACGCGTACGCGGCGTACCCGCCGCTCAGCAGCACGGCCATGGTGAGGACCCCGGCGAGCGCGGGGAAGACGACTCCCCAGTGGCGCTTGCGGCGTCCGTGGCGGGGCGGCACGGCGCGATCGGCCCGGCGCGGCCTGGTCTCCTCGGGTGCGTTCGTCACGGGGAGAACCATAACCGTGGAGCGCACGGATGACATGGATTCCGCCTGGACGACCTGTACGCACCGGCCGGGAGGCCCGGAGGCGGGCCGGCGCACCGCCTCCGTCCACCCATGGACGCCCCGTACTGTCGGTCGGGTGTTCCTGACCGTCGCCGCCGTCTGCTGCGCCGCCGTGGCGGTGCCTCTGCTGGTGAACGGCGTCCGGGCCTTCCGACGGGGTGCGCGGAGCCTGACCCGCCTCCTCGCGCTGGTCGCCGGCCTCGCCGTCCTGGCGCTCGGGGTCCTCGTCGCGGTGCTCGCGGCGGTCGGCACGACGGTGAGCACCGCCCTGCTCGTCCTGGTGCTGGCGCTGGCGGGCTACCTGGCACTGGTGTTCCTCGTCTTCCTCGGCGCCGCCCTGACCTACGGCCACGTCCGGGTCACGGAGGAGGCCGAATCGCTCGTCGTCCTCGGCTGCGGGCTCGTGCACGGCGCGGTCTCGCCGATGCTGCGTTCGCGGTTGGACCGGACGCTCGAGGTGTTCCACCGGTCCGTCGCCGCTGGCCGCACCCCGGTCGTGGTGCCCTCCGGCGGACAGGGCGACGACGAGGACCGCACCGAAGCCGACGCGATGGCGGAGTACCTCGTCGCCCACGGTGTGCCGGCGGAGCTCGTGCACCGCGAGACCCGGTCGACGAACACCCGCGAGAACCTCCGCTTCTCGCACGAGGTCCTGCGCGACGCCGGGGTCGACGGCCGGACGCTCGTCGTCACGAACGACTACCACGTGATGCGCACGGCGATGACGGCGCGTCGTACGGGCTTGGACGCCCGGGTGCTCGGGGCGCCGACCGCGCGGCAGTCGGTGCCGAGCGCGTTCCTCCGCGAGTTCGCGGCCGTGCTCGTGATGCACGGCTGGTGGCACCTCGGAGCGCTGGCCGCGATCGTGGTGCTGTGGGGCGCGGGGCTGGCGACGGGGATGCTGCCGGCCTGACGCGCCAGGGGCTCAGTCGCGCCAGGGGCTCAGTCGCGCCAGGGACTCAGTCGCGTCCGGGCAGCAGGTGCACGGCCTCCATGGCGAGCTCGGCGGCGATCGGGTCACCAGCGCCCACGGCGTCGCGGAGGTCCACGATGTGGGGCGCGACGGCCTCGACGGGGACGACCTCGGCGATCTCGGGCACGCGGAGCTTGTAGGACAGGCCGTCGGTCGTCGACCGGCACAGCTGCGCGAGCGAGGCGTTGCCGCATGCGTCGGCCCACATCGCGTAGACGTCGGCGCCGTCGTGCGCCAGTGCGGCCTGCTCGCCCTCGCCCAGACGGGTGAGCACCTGGTCGAGCGTCGCCACGACCTCGCGGCGCTCGGCGTCGGTGAAGCGCGGGACCGCCAGCCGCACCACGCCGCCGTAGATCACGCCGAGCGTCCGGTACGCGTCGAGCACCTCGGCCGCCGTCGGTGCCGCGACCCGGGTGTACCGGTTCGGCGCCATCTCGATGAGCCCGGCGCGGGCGAGTTCGGCGAGCGCTTCACGGATCGGGGTGCGGGAGACACCGAGCCAGGCGATCAGGTCGTCGTCGTTCAGGCGCTCACCGGGCTCCAGCGTGCCGTCCATGATCGCGTCGCGGATCTTGTCCTGGACGGTGTCGCGGAGGAGCTTGCGCTCGGCGGCGGGCTGCGTGGCGGGAACGGGCATGCGGTCAGCGTGTCACATGTCACGCGGTCGGCGCGAGAGGCGCGACGGCCACCAGGCCCGGCGGCCGAGGTCGAGGACGAGCGCCGGGACGAGCAGCGAGCGGACCACCACGGTGTCGAGCAGCACGCCGAACGCGACGACGAAGGCGATCTGCACGAGGAAGAGGATCGGGATCACGCCGAGGGCCGCGAAGGTGGCCGCGAGCACCACGCCGGCGGACGTGATCACCCCACCGGTGGCCCCGAGCCCGCGCAGCACGCCCTCGCGGGGACCGCGCCGGAGGGTCTCCTCGCGCACCCGGGTCATGAGGAAGATGTTGTAGTCCACTCCGAGCGCCACCAGGAACACGAACGAGAACAGCGGTACCGACGGGTCCGCGCCGGGGAAGTGGAACAGGTGGTCGAAGACGAGCGCGCCGACGCCGAGCGCGGCCGCGAAGGACACGATGACGCTGCCGATGAGGACGAGCGGCGTGACGATGCTCCGGAGCAGCAGCATGAGGATGAGCAGGATCACCGCGAGCACGACGGGGATGATGAGCGTCCGGTCGCGGATGCCGGTGTCGTCGGTGTCGATCGCCGTCGCGGTCACCCCGCCGACACGGGCGCCCGGGTCGACGCGCTCGACCGCGGTGCGGAGTTCGCGGACGGTCCGCTCGGCCGCGCCGGAGTCCGCCGGGTCGGCGAGGGTCGCCTCGAGGAGCACCTGACCCCGCGACACGGTGGGGTCGGCGGCCGGGGCTCCGGGCGTCGTGCTCGTGGTGGCGCCCGCGCCGACCGTCGTGGTGCCGGAGGGCGAGTCCTGGGCCGCCGCGGTGACGCCGTCGACCCCGTCCACACCCGTGACCGCGTCGGCGAGCTCGTCGATCCGGTCGGCGTCGCCGAGCACGAGGGCGGGGCTGCCGGAACCGCCGGGGAAGTGGTCGGCCAGCACGGTCTGACCATCGCGCGCCTGCGACTGCCCGATCACCAGCTCGCTCTGCGGCACCCCGTCCGCCCGGAGGCCGAGCAGGCCCGTGCCCATCGCCAGGAGGCCCACGGTGCACACGATCCAGACCGTCCGGGAGCGCCGGCCGACGAGCCGGCCGACGCGGGCCCAGAGCCCCCGGGCATCCGGGCCGGTGAGGACCGGGTGGGCGCTGCCGAACGTCGGCCTGAGCGGCCAGAACGCGGCCCGGCGGAAGCAGAGGAGCAGCGCGGGCAGCAGGGTGAGGGCGGCGAGCACGCTGAACGCGATGCCGATCGCGGCCACCGGGCCGAGCGCCTTGTTCGAGTTGAGGTCCGAGAGCAGCAGGCACAGCACGCCGACGATGACCGTGCCGCCCGAGGCGATGACCGGCTCGAGGCTGCCGCGGAGTGCGGCCCTGGTGGCGTCCCATCCGGCCCGGTGGTCGCGGAGGGCCTCGCGGTACCGGGACGTGTAGAGGAGCGCGTAGTCGGTCGCGGCGCCGATCACCAGGATCGAGAGGATGCCCTGCACCTGCCCGTTCACGGTGACGACGCCGGCCTTCGCGAGTGCCCAGACGACGAGGATCGACGCGGTCAGGGCGAACACGGCGGTGGCGAGCACCAGGAACGGCAGCAGCGGCGAGCGGTAGACGACGATCAGGATGACGAGCACCGCGATCAGCGCGACCCCGAGCAGCAGGCCGTCGATGCCGGCGAACGCCTCGGTCAGGTCGGCGGTGAAGCCCGCCGGGCCGGTGACGTACCCGCGCAGCCCGTCCGGCAGTGCGTCGTCCACGTCCGCACGGATGGCGGCGACCGCGTCCCCGGTCTCGGCGGAGGCGGTCAGCGTGGCGACGATCTCGACGGCGCCGCCGTCCTCGCTCGGGATGACCGGGCTGACCTGGTCGACGTCGTCCCGGTCACCGAGGGCGTCCGCGATGCGGCCGGCAGCGGCGGTGTCGGCCGCCGTCAGGCCGCCGTCCCGCTCGAGCACGATGACGGCCGGCGCCCCGCCGGCGTCCCGGAAGTCGCTGCTGCGGTCCTGCACCGCGGTGGCGTCGGCCGAGGCCGGCAGGAACGAGGTCTGGTCGTTCGTGGAGACCTCGGAGATGCGACCGAAGAAGGGGCCGCCGACCGAGGCGACGACGAGCCAGACGAGGACGACGAGCGCGGGGACCACGATGCGGAGGGAGCGGGACACGTCGGCGAGCGTACACCGATCGTCAGCATGCTGATCACTTTCGCGCTGCACCAGGCACGTCGTCAGCCCCACCGTAGACTCGGACCATGGAGGACCAGTCCGCGCAGTGGCCGATCGGACGCCTGCTCGCCGCCGCTTCCCGCGCGGTGGAACGGGAGTGGGACGAGCGCCTCCGGGCCATCGGACTGCAGCACGCCGCCCTCATCGCACTCGACATCGCCCTGCGGAACGGCCCGACCGGCGCCGACGTCATCGCCCGAACCGCCCGGGTACAGCCGCAGACGATGTCCCGCACCCTCGAGCGACTCGAACGCGACGGGATGATCGAGCGCAGCCCGCACCCGGAGGACGGCCGCCGGCGACTCGTGACCGTCACCGATCACGGGCGGGAGATGTGGGACACCGCGCGGCACATCGAGCGCGAGGTCCTGCCGGACGACCCGGAGCTCCGGGCCCGCCTCGAGGCCATCCTCGCCAACTCGAGGAGTGCGCCTCCCGCACGGTGACACTTGCGTCTGATATGCAGGATGTGACACGCTGGAAGGGTCGGCATCAGGGCCGACCTGATGCCAGGGAGCCCGCATGTCCGGCCGCCGCGCCGCCCGATCCGCCCGGTCCGCACGTTCCGCACGACGCCGACGGCCGTTCCTCGTCGCCCTCGTCGTGACGGTCGGCTCGCTCACCGCAGTCGCCGCGGTGCTCGCCGTCGTCGCCGCCACGTTCATCGGCGGCCTCGCGCAGCGGTACGACGCCGGCCGGACCGTGCTCGAGGACCCCTTCCCCGGTGGCACACGCCCGTCCGAGCACGGCGACGCGGTCGACGTCCTGCTCATCGGTTCGGACTCGCGTGCACACGAGGACCCTGACGGTGACCGCGTCTCCGGCAGACGATCCGACACACTGATGCTCGCGCACATCCCGGCCGATCGGCAGGACATCACCCTCCTGTCCATCCTCCGCGACACCTGGGTCGACGTCCCGGGCCACGGCGAGGCGAAGATCAACGCCGCCTACGCCTGGGGAGGCGCCCCACTCACCGTGCAGACCGTCGAGCATCTCCTCGATGTCCGGATCGACCACGTCGCCGAGATCGACTTCGCCGGGTTCGCCGGCATGACCGACGCACTGGGTGGCGTCACCGTCGACTCGTCGACCGCGTTCGACGCCCGGGGGCACCACTTCACGGTCGGCCCGAACCACCTGGACGGCGCCGCGGCCCTCGCCTTCGTCCGGGAGCGCTCCGCCTTCGCCGACGCCGACCACACCAGGGTGCGGAACCAGCAGGCGTTCATGCGGGCCCTCGTCCAGCGGGTCCTGTCCGAGGACACCCTGACGAGCCCGGGCAGGATCCGGCAGTTCGTGTCCTCGACCAGCGAGTACCTCTCCGTGGACCCCGGCCTGGACTTCTCGACACTCGTCCGACTCGGGTGGTCGCTCCGGGACTTCCGCGCGGGGGACCTGGCCACCACGACACTGCCGTCGGCCGGCGGCGGCACGAGTGACGACGGTCAGTCGTACGTGCGGGTCGACCGTTCCGCCGTCTCCAGCCTGTCGATCGCGCTGCGCTCCGACGACCTCTCGGACTGGCTCGCGACGCACCCGTCCGGATGACCTGCGCCTCCGGGGGTCCCAGGACCCACGGAGGGCCCTTGACTCCGGGTGCCCCCCTCCGCCCGGACGACGGAGCGCCCCACGACCGAGGTCGTGGGGCGCTTCCGATCGGCGCGAGACGCTGAGCGTCAGGCCGGGAGCTGCAGGGTCTGTCCCGCGTAGATGAGGTTCGCGTCGTCCACGGTCGACGTGTTCGCCGCCCAGAGCTGCTTCCAGCCACCTTCGACGCCGAGCTTCGTCGCGATGGTGTCGAGCGTGTCGCCCGAGACCACCTTGTACGTCTTGCCGCTGGTCGGCACGGCGGCGGGCTTGGTCGCGGTCGCCGACGGTGCCGGCGTGCTCGCGACGGCCTTCGGGGCCGCCGCCTGCGGTGCCGGCGCAGCCTGACGGGCCGGTGCCGCCGGGGCAGCAGCCTGCGGAGCCGGTGCCGGAGCCGCCTGCTGGGCGACCGGGGCGGGGGCCGCGCCGCTCGTGCCGCTCAGGCCGAGCTTCGCGGAGCACGCGGGCCAGGCGCCCCAGCCCTGCGAGGCGAGGACGTTCTCGGCCACGGCGATCTGCGTCGCACGGCTCGCACCGGCCGGGCTGCCGGTGCCACCGTTGGCGGCCCAGGTGCTCTGCGAGAACTGCAGTCCGCCGTAGTAGCCGTTGCCGGTGTTGGTGGCCCAGTTGCCACTGGACTCGCAGGCTGCCAGGGCGTCCCAGGTCGAGCCGTCGGCCGCACTGGCCGGTGCAGCTGCGAGACCGACGCCCGTGGCGGCGATGCCGGCGAAGGCGAGTCCGCCGACGAGGGCGCGGGTTCGGGTGTGGTTCTTCATGTCGTTGCTCCACCGGGGTCGCATCGTCGTTCCCGACGCCGGCTGCCCACCCCGACCGATCGCGGTCAGTCTGATGGTGTCACCGGGGGCAGCCTCCGCGCCGGCGTCACGGTGGGCCACCATAGGAAATCCATGCTCGTTATCAAACTGAGACCAACGGTTCTACCCAGTAGTGCTATGTACCCCGCGGCGAACCTGAACGTCTCGATGCCCATGGGCGCGGCGATCGGACGTACCCGGGTACACGACCTTCCGAGTTCCCTGGCAATCGCGGATCCGGGCGACCGGGGACGGACGGGAGGCCCGTGGCGGCACCGCGAGCCGCCTCCCGTCCGTCAGCCCCGCGAGAGCAGCGTGACGGCCTCGAGGTGCCCCGTCTGCGGGAACATGTCGAGCACGCGCACCCGTCGCAGGCGGAACGACGGCATCACCGCGAGGTCGCGTGCGAGCGTCACGGGGTTGCAACTGGAGTAGACGACGTGCTGGACCTCGGACGTCTCCAACCACCCGGCGAGCTCGGCGCCGATGCCGCGTCGGGGCGGGTTGACGACGACGAGTTCGGGGGTGGTGCCGGGCCGGGCGCGCAGGGCGTGGGCGGTCGCGTCGTCGGCGGCGAAGCGGACGTCGGTCAGGCCGGCCTCGCGGGCGGACTGCTTGGCGGACACGATCGCCTCACGACTGGTCTCGATGCCGGTGACCGCGCGACCCGGGCGTGCTGCGTGCAGGGCGAACCCGCCGACACCGCAGTACAGGTCCCACATCGAGGCCGGACCGACCTCGTCGATCCACTCCGACGCCTGCGCGTACAGCTGGGTCGCGACGGTGGTGTTCGTCTGGAAGAAGCTCTGCGGGCGCAGGTGCATCGTCACCGGCCCCAGGCGCATCGGCAGGGTCTGCTGCTCGGTGAGGACGACCTCCCGGTCCCCCTCGGTCACGGCCTTGTGCTCGGGCAGCAGGTTCGCGGTGACGACGACGGCCTGCGGCAGGACCCGGTGGAGGTCGCCGAGCCGGTCCCGCAGGCGTGGCAGCTGCCCCTCGCTCCGGAGGACGAACCGGACCATCAGCTCGCCGTCCGGCGACTCGGTGACGAGCACGTACTTCAACTCGCCGCGGCGCTGTCGGACGTCGTACGGCATCAGTCCGGCGGAGGAGATGAAGTCGGCCAGGACCGGGAGCGCCCGCTGGATGCCCGGCGTGCAGATGCCGCAGTGCCGCAGGTCGACCCCGCGCTGCCGCTCGTCGAGGATCCCGACGGTGGGTTGCTGCGCGGTGCCGCCGACGACCATCTTCGCCTTGTTGCGGTAGCCGGACTCGGGGCTGGTGATCGCCGGGAGCCACTCGACCGTCCCCGGGCCACCCGCGGCGTCGACGGCGTCGTGCAGGAGTTCACGGGTGCGGAGCTCCTTGTCGAGGACCTGGTCTCCGTATGGCTGACCCATCAGGGTGCACGACCGGCAGACCCCGCGGTCGAAGTAGTCGCACTGCATGGCCGAGTCAGGATACGTCAGCGGCGGGCAGCGTCCCGGGTGGTCGTCCGGATGCGGTGCACCGAGGTCGTCGCGGTGACGAAGAGGTCGCGGCCGTCGTCGCCGCCGAAGCACAGGTTCGCGACGACCTCGGGCACCGGGACGGTGCCGATCCGGGTGCCGTCCGGCGTGTACACGAACACCCCGACCGCGGCGGAGGTCCAGATCCGGCCGTCCTCGTCGACGCGGAGACCGTCCGGCACACCCTCACCCGGTGCGAAGCGCACCAGGTCGCGGCCGTTCTTCACCCGCACCCCGGGCACCCCGGACGCCGCCGGAGCGTCGGTGACGACGTCGTAGGCGCGGATCACCGGGCGGTCGCCGTCCGAGCTCGCCACGTACAGGACGCGCTCGTCGGGCGAGAACGCGAGCCCGTTCGGCTCGTCGACGTCGAGGACGACCGGGCGCAGGTCCTCGCCGGCCGGGCCGCAGCGGAACACCCAGTGGTCGCCGTACTCCCGCTCCCCGGGGTGGCCTTCGCGCGGCTGCGTGATGCCGTAGGCCGGGTCGGTGAACCAGACGCTGCCGTCGCGGGCGACGACGACGTCGTTCGGGGAGTTGTACGCGACCGCACCCCATCGCGCCGTGATCGCTGTGACGACGCCGTCCCGGTCACGCTCGACGCGCCGGCGTCCGTGCGAGCACTGCACCACCGAACCGTCGGGGTCGAGGGTCCGGCCGTTGGTGAACTCGACCCCGTCGGCGTACACCGACACCGTGCCGTCCGTGGCGGACCACTGCAGGATGCGGTCTCCGGGGATGTCCGACCACCGGAGCGTGCGGGTGGCCGGGATCCAGCACGGCCCCTCGGCCCACGTGCTGCCGGTGTGCAGGGTCTCGAGCGCGGTGGGGTCGGGGACGAGGTCGGTGAGGCTCGGCACGGGTTCTCCTTCGAACGGTGCGACCACGCTAGTGCGCGCGCACCCCGGGGCGCCGGCGACCCCGACGGATCAGACCGCCGCGGCTGCCGCGGCTGCCGCGGCCGCCGCGGCCGCCGCGCTCCGTCGCCGCAGGGCCTTCTCGACCGCGGAGATGCCGAACCCGAGCAGGATCGACGCCACGACCGCCAGCACGGTCACGAGGAACGGCTGGTCCCGACTCCAGTGCCCGGTCGCCGCAGCGATCCCGACGCAGTAGGCGGCCCAGACGACGTCGGCGAGCGCGCAGCTGAGCAGGAAGCGCCGGACGTCCAGACCGCTGTCGGCGCCGACGAGGTTCGTGGTGAGGCGGCCCATCGGGATGAACCTCCCGAGGACGGCGATGCGACCGGGGGCGGCACGGTAGCGCTCGTCGATGGCCTCCCGCGCCTTCCTGACCTTCGGCCGCGCGAACCAGGACTTCGAGCCGAGGTCGACCGATCGGGCCAGCTGGTAGAGCGCGAGGTCGCCGAGCACCATGCCGATCGTGGCCGCGACGATCAGCAGCAGCACGGGCAGGAGTCCGCCGTCACCGCCGACCAGGAGCGTGCCGATCGCGACGACCATCGCCTGGCTCGGCAGGAAGACCGCGATGCTGCCGACGGCGAGCACCAGGCCGACGACCAGGAACGCCCACGGGGTGCCGACGAGCTGCAGCACCACCTGTTCTGCTGCGTCCACCGGTCACCCTCCACGGCACGAGTCGGACGCACCGCTGTCGATCATCCCAGGTCCTGCGCCGGACCGCGCGCGCTCAGCGCTGTGACACCGGGGAGAGCACGAGCTCGTCGATCCGCACGTGTGCCGGGGCGGACAGCACGAACCCGACGGCCCGGCCGACGTCCTCGGGCATGAGCATCACGGCGCGTGCCGCGGCGTCCGGCACGCTCGGGCGCTGGTCGAGGAAGTCCGTCGCGACGTCCCCCGGGCAGAGGTGCGTGGCCCGGACGCCGTGGTGCGCCTCCTGCTGGTTGAGCGTGCGGACGACGGGGCCGAGGGCCGTCTTGCTCGCCGAGTACGCCACGCCCGCGCCCGGCTGCGACGACCACCCCGCGTACGAGGAGACGACGACCACGACCCCGCCGGAGCGCCGGAGGGCGGGGAGCGCCGCGTCGACGACCTGCACCACCGCGGTCAGGTTCGTGTCGATCACGGCCCGGAGGTCGGTCATCGACTGGTCGTCCGACCGCCGCCGTGGGGAGTTCAGCCCGGCCGACAGGACGAGCCCGTCGATCCGACCGTGCCGTCCGTGCCGTCCGAGGACGGTGTCGCGGGCCGCGGTGACGGCCTCCGGGTCGGTGGCGTCGAGGGGCAGGACGTCCGCGGTGCCGCCCGCGGCGCGGATGCCGGCGGCGACCGTGTCGAGACGGTCGGTGCGACGCCCGCTGAGGACGAGCCTCCAGCCCGACCGTGCCGCCACCTGCGCGGCCGCGGCACCCATGCCGCTGCCGCCGCCCGTGACCCACAGGACGCGGTCGTCCGTCGCCGGCTGGTCCGTCGCGCGCTGGTCTGCCGTGCCGTCGTCCGTCATGGGTGGGACAGGAGACGCGTCGGCGTCGACGGACGCCCCGAAGGAGCGACCGATGCACCTCGACCTCAGCGACCGGGTGGTGGTCGTCACCGGCGCCGCCCGCGGGATCGGCAGGACCATCGCGGAGCGGTTCCGCCTCGAGGGCGCGCACGTGGTCGCGCTCGACCTGGCGGTGGCGCTCGCGGACCGCGCGGCGGACGACCAGGCGGGAGGCCCGCCCAGCGTCCCGGACGGCGCCCACCCGCTCGAGGTGCTCGCCTGCGACGTCACCGACCCGGAGTCGGTGCGCGACGCCGTGGACGAGGTGGTGGCCCGGCACGGCACCGTCGACGTCCTCGTCAACAACGCAGGGATCAACGTCGAGGGGCGGGTGGTGGACCTGGAGTGGGACGCCTGGCGACGGTGCATGGACGTGAACCTCGGCGGCACCTTCCTCATGAGCCAGGCGGTGGCGCCCGTCATGCAGCGGGCGGGGCGCGGCCGGATCGTCAACGCGGCGTCGTTCGCGGCGATCGTGCCGAGCGTGGGGAGCGCGGCCTACGCGGCGTCGAAGGCGGCCGTCGTGCAGTTCACCCGGGTCCTCGCGTCCGAGCTGGGGCCGTGGGGCATCACCGTCAACGCGTACGCGCCGGGCATGGTGCCGACCGCGATGAACGGCTTCGCGACCATGCCGGCCGCCGTACAGGACCGGCTGCTCGACACGCTCTCGATCCGGCGGTGGGAGACGCCGGACGACGTGGCGGACGTGCTGCTCTTCCTGGCGAGCGACCTGGCGGGGTACGTCACGGGGACGCTGCTCGACGTGTCGGGCGGCAAGCTCGCGACCCAGATCCCGTCGCGGGCGTACGAGGGCTGAGCCGACCGGGCGGCCGCGTCCGCGAGCGGGCGGAGTCGGGGGCAGTCTGGACCATCGCGACGGACCCTGTCAGCTCGCACAGGATCTGTGCATGCGGCTCTCCGTAGGCTGTGAGGTGCCAAGAGAGCCGGACTGCAGCCCGACCCCCGAGGAGGTGCCCCTGTGTTCACCGTCCTCGTCGCGTTCGGCGTCATCGCACTCGTCGTCCCCGCACTCACTCCCCTGCTGGGGCGTCGCGTCTTCTTCGTCGCCGCCCTCGCCCCCACCGCGGCCGCGGTCCTCACGCTGACCCAGACCGCTCCGGCACTCGGCGACGGCGTCATGGAACGCGTGCGCTGGATCCCACAGCTCGCGCTCGACCTGGCGTTCCGGGTGGACGCCCTGTCGTGGGTGCTCGCCCTCGTGGTCAGCGTGGTCGGCGCGCTCGTGCTCGTCTACTGCGCCTCGTACTTCTCCGACGACGAGCCCGGGCTCGGCCGGTTCGCCGGCGTCCTCACCGCCTTCGCCGGGTCGATGTACGGCCTGGTGATCGCGGACGACGTCATCGTGCTCTTCGTCCTGTGGGAGGCCACGACGGTCTTCTCCTACCTGCTCATCGGGCACGATTCCGTGAAGCGGGCCAGCCGGGCCGCGGCCATGCAGGCCCTCGTCGTCACCACGGCCGGTGGGCTCGCGATGCTCGCCGGCCTCGTCGTGATCTCGGTCGCCGCCGGCACCACGTCACTGTCCGGGATCATCACCACTCCCCCGACCGGCACCGCCGTCTCGGTGTCCGTCATGCTCGTCCTGGTCGGTGCGCTGACGAAGTCGGCGATCGTGCCGTTCCACTTCTGGCTGCCCGCCGCGATGGCCGCGCCGACCCCGGTCAGCGCCTACCTGCATGCCGCCGCGATGGTGAAGGCCGGCATCTACCTGGTCGCCCGGCTGGCCCCGGCCTTCGCGCTGCTCGACGGCTGGCGCGAGACGATCACGGTGCTCGGGGTGCTCGGCATGCTCGTCGGCGGGTACCGGGCGCTCCGGCAGACCGACCTCAAGCTGCTGCTCGCGTACGGCACGGTCGCCCAGCTCGGGTTCCTGGTGCTCGCCGCCGGATGGGGCGTACCGGAGATCGCCCTCGGTGGGGTGGTGCTGCTCGTCGCCCACGCCACGTTCAAGTCGACGCTGTTCCTGGTCGTCGGCACGGTCGACCACGTCGCCGGGACCCGGGACCTCTGGAAGCTCAGCGGTGTCGGACGCCGTCTGCCCGGGCTCGCCGCCGTCGCGGTGCTCGCGCTGGCGTCGATGGCCGGCATCCCGCCGTTCATCGGCTTCGTCGCGAAGGAGGTCGTGCTCGGCGGCTTCCTCGAGGAACTGCGCGGAACCGACGCCGGGTGGGGCTGGGTCGCACTCGTCGGTGTCACGATCGGTTCGGTCCTGACCGTCGCCTACTCGTGCCGCTTCTTCTGGGGGACCTTCGCCCGCAAGTCCGGGGTCGCCCAGACCGACCCGCACGCGCTGCACGGGCTCTGGGTCGTTCCCACGGTGCTCGGCGTCGCGGGGCTCGTCCTCGGGCTCGCGACCCCGTTCGTCGCGCACGGCTTCGAGTCCGCCGCCACGGCCGCGCGGCACGGTACCGGCGAGGTCCCGCACCTGGCGCTCTGGCACGGGTTCGAGCCGGTGCTCGGCATCTCCGCCCTGACCCTGGTCGGCGGTGGCCTCCTGTTCCTGCTCCGCGCCCGGGTCGAGGCCGTGCAACACCGCCTGGCCGGCTCACCCTCGGCGTCCGCGAACTACCGACGGATGATGCGCGGGCTCGACCGGTTCGCGACCTGGCTGACCGCCAGCCTGCAGCGCGGTTCGCTGCCCTACTACCTGACCGTGATCCTGTCGGTGTTCGTCGCCGGCGCCCTCGCCAACCTGGTCGTCGGAGGCCCCTGGGCCTTCCACATCCGGTTCGCCGACACCTGGGGCCAGCTGCCCGTCGTCGTCGTGATGGCGATGGCCGCGATCGCCGTCCTGGCCGCGAAGACCCGGTTCGCCGCAGCCGTCCTGGTCGGCGTGACCGGGTACGGCACCGCGATCCTGTTCCTGCTGCACGGCGCCGTCGACCTCGCGCTCACCCAGCTCGTCGTCGAGACCGTGACCCTGATCGCGTTCGTCCTCGTGCTGCGTCGCCTGCCCCCGCGCATCGGCACCGCCAACCCGTCGCGCTTCCGGGCGCTCCGGGCACTGTTCGCCGCCCTCGCCGGCCTGACCCTGGCGATCGTGGTCGTCGTCGCCGCGTCAGCCCGCACCGCCGAGCCGCTCTGGCCCGACCTGCCGGCGCTGACCAGCTCCTTCGGGCACGGCCTCAACGTCGTCAACGTCGCCCTCGTCGACCTGCGCGGCTGGGACACCCTGGGCGAGCTGACCGTCGTCGTGGCCGCGGCGACCGGTGTCGCGAGCCTGATCTTCGTGCGGTCGCGGGAAGACACCCTGCCGCGACTCCGGGACATGCCGGCCTCGGTCGCGAGCGGTGACGACCGGGCCGACGGCGAGCCGCGGGCCTGGCTGCCGACGAGCGCCGCGATCCCGACCGGACGCTCGGCACTGCTCGACATCGTCGTCCGCCTGCTGTTCCACGGGCTCGTCGTGCTGTCGGTCTACCTGCTCTTCGCCGGACACAACTCGGCCGGTGGTGGCTTCGCGGGCGGTCTCGTCGCCGGTGTCGCCCTCGCCGCCCGGTACCTGGCCGGGGGCCCGGCGGAACTCGGGGCCGCGGCACCGATCCGCGCCGGGCGACTGCTCGGCCTCGGGGTCGCCACGGCCGGCATCACCGCGATCACGCCGATGTTCTTCGGCAAGGACGCCCTGTACTCCGAGTTCTTCGAGGCCACCGTCCCGGTCCTCGGCCACGTCGAGTTCGTCACCGCCACGTTCTTCGACATCGGCGTGTACCTGGTCGTCGTCGGACTCGTGCTCGACGTGCTCCGCTCGCTCGGGGCCGAGGTCGACCGACAGCGCCTCGAGGACCGACGCGTCCCCACCGCCGACACCCAGGAGGGACCCGCATGACCGTCACCCTCGTCCTCGTCATCGCGATGGCCGTGCTGTTCTCGTGCGGCGTCTACCTGCTCCTCGAACGCTCCCTGACCCGGATGCTGCTCGGGTTCCTGCTCCTCGGCAACTCCCTGAACCTGCTGCTGCTGACGATGTCCGGCGCGGCCGGTGACCCGCCGATCGGCAAGTCCGCCGAGGGGATCACGGACCCGCTGCCCCAGGCGTTCGCCCTCACCGCGATCGTCATCACCTTCGCGGTCAGCGCGTTCCTGCTGGCCCTCATCCACCGCTCCTGGCGGCTGTCGCGTGCGGACGAGGTCGAGGTGGACGAGGCCGACGTCGCGATCCGCACCGACCGCGCCGACCCCGCCGACGACGACCCCGAGCTCGCCGAGGACGACAGCCCCCGACGGTACGACCCGAAGTCCCCCGAGGACGCGGACGACCCGCACGAAACGGCCCCACACGCGACCGAGAGCAGGCCCGCACCGTGACCTCCCTCGTCCCGCTCCTGGTCCTCGTCCCGCTCCTCGGCGCCGCCGTCGCCCTCGGACTCCTCCGCCACCAGCAGCTGCAGCGCGCCATCACGGTCGCGGTGCTCGTCATCGCGGTCGCGGTCGCCGTCACGCTCATGGTCCTGGTCGACCGGCACGGCACCATCGTCGTGCAGGTCGGCGGCTGGCAGGCCCCGTACGGCATCTCACTGGTCGTCGACCGGCTGAGCGCCCTGCTCCTGACGGTGTCGAGTTCGGTGCTGCTCGTCGTCCTGCTGTTCTCCATCGGGCAGGGCCTGGCCGACGACGACGAGGACGCCCCGGTCACGATCTTCTACCCGACCTACCTGGTGCTGGCGGCGGGCGTGCTCGACTCGTTCATCGCCGGCGACCTGTTCAACCTGTACGTGGCGTTCGAGATGCTCCTGGTGGCGAGCTACGTGCTCATCACCGTCGGCGGCAGTGTGCAGCGGGTCCGCGCCGGAACCACCTACATCGTGACGAGCCTGATCGCGTCGTCGATCTTCCTCGCCGCCATCGGCCTGGTCTACGGCGCGACCGGCACCGTGAACATCGCTCAGATCAGCGAGCGGATGGCCGACCTGCCGGAGCACGTGCAACTGCTGCTGCACACGATGCTGCTCATCGGATTCGGCATCAAGGCGGCCGTGTTCCCACTGGCGTTCTGGCTGCCGGATTCGTACCCGACCGCCCCCGCACCGGTCACCGCGGTGTTCGCGGGTCTGCTCACGAAGGTCGGCATCTACGCGATCATCCGACTCGAGACGATCATCTTCCCGAGACCCCAACTGAACTCGGTCCTGCTCGTGGTGGCGGTGCTGACGATGGTGGTCGGGGTGCTCGGCGCGGTGTCGCAGACCGACGTGAAACGACTGCTGTCCTTCACGCTCATCAGCCACATCGGCTTCATGGTGATGGGCATCGGCCTCGGGTCGGTGGCCGGCACCGCCGCGGCGGTCTTCTACACGGTGCACCACATCGTCGTGCAGACCACCCTGTTCCTCGTCTCCGGCCTCATGGAGCGGGTCGGCGGCACGACCTCGACGCGCTCCCTCGGCGGCCTCCTCAAGGCGGCGCCCCTGCTCGCCGCGCTGTACCTGATCCCGGCGTTCAACCTCGGCGGCATCCCGCCGTTCTCCGGCTTCATCGGCAAGCTCGGCCTGTTCCGGGCCGCGGCCGAGGACGGCTCGCCACTCGCGTACGTGACGATCGGCGCCGGGGTCGTGACGAGCCTCCTGACCCTGTACGCGCTGATGCGCGTCTGGGATGCGGCCTTCTGGCGCCCCGAGCCCGCCGCCGAGGCCGCCGCCCCGCACGCCAGTGTCGCCGAGCCGCACGAGCACCTGCGTGCGCCGGAACCCGCGCCGGTCACGGTCCCCGAGACGGAGACCGAGGGCCGGACAGGAGGCCCGTCCGACACCGGTGCGTCGGCTGCGGTCGTCCGCGCCCCGGCCGGCGACGGCTCGGTCGCGACGCTCGACGACCCGACGCGGTCGGACGCCCACGACCACGGCGACGCACCGTCGACCGAGCACGCCCGGGCGAAGCTGCCACCGATGCTCGTCGTCGTGACCACCATCGCCGTCCTCGGGTCGGTCGCCCTCACCGTCCTCGCCGGGCCGCTCTACGGGTACGCGACCCGCGCCGCCGAGTCCCTCGAGTCGCCCGACCGCTACGTGCAGGCCGTGCTCGGGGGTGAGGCGCGATGACCGACGTCCGACGCTTCACGAACGCCCGCCGGATGGCGCTGGCGTGGCGCTACGACGTGCCACTCGTCACCGGGCTCACGGTGCTGTGGGCGCTGCTCTGGGGGAACTGGACACCGCTCACGTTGCTCTGCGGCGTCGTCGTCGCGCTGCTCGTCACCCAGTCGCTGCCGCTGCCGCCGGTCCCGCTGTCGGCACGGTTCTCGATCGTGCACGTCGTCTGGTTCCTGCTCGTCTGGGCGGGGTACGTCGTGCTCGCGTCGTTCCGGGTCGCCTGGGTCGCGGTCCGGCCACGAGGGGTCCGGACGAGCTCGATCGTCCTCGTCCAACTGCACACCACGTCGGAGATGACCTTCACGCTGTCCACCATCGCGATCTCACTCGTCCCCGGCTCCTACGTCATCGACGAGGACCTGCGCCGCCGACGCCTGCTCCTCCACGTGCTCGACACCGAGCGCATCGAGCAGGTGGACGCCGCCCGACGCGAAGCGCACCGGATCGAGGCGCTCGTGATCCGTGCGATCGGCTCAGCGCAGGACGTCTCCGAGCTGTCCGAACCGCTGCCCGAGGTGGTCCGGTGAGCGCCGCCGTCGTCGTCATGGCGGTCGGGATCGCCCTGGTCCTGGCGTTGCTCGGCGCGACCCTGGTCCTCGCGGTCGGCCGGATCGTCCGCGGCCCCACCATCCTCGACCGGATGATCGGGTCCGACATGGTGCTCACCACCGTCCTGCTCGTGATCGCCGCGTCGATCGTCGTCCGCCAGGACGCGAGTGCCGTGCCGGTGCTCGTCGTGATCGCCGCGACGAGCGTCTTCGCGACCGTCGCCGTCGCGCGCGCGGTCACCCCGTCGACCGACCCGGACGACGAGGGCATGGACGCGACCACCCCGGAGCACGCCGTGCAGGCAGCAGACGGAGAGGCCGCGGTCGGCGGTCAGGACGAGCCCGATCACAGCGCGGGAGGGCAGCGATGACCGAGATGACGGACATGCTCCAGGCATTCCTCGACGACGCCGGCATCCGGGCGTGGATCGCCCTCGCGCTGCTGCTCGTCGGGGCTGCGCTGTCGCTCGGCGCGGCGATCGGCATCGTCCGGTTCCCCGACCCGCTGGTCCGACTGCACGCGATGTCGAAGCCGCAGGTCCTCGGTCTCGCCTGCTGCCTGGCGGCTGTCGTCGTCGCGGTGTGGATCTGGTCCGTGCTGTGGATGGTGATCCCGGCGATGGTGTTCCAGCTCGCACTCGTGCCGGTGTCGACGCACATGATCGCCCGCGCTGGACTGCGCTCGGGCGACTACCGGCACGAGGACCTGCTGGTCGACGACACCGAGACGTGACAGATCACGTCGAAGGCCTCCCGGCTCCCACTCGACGCGGTCCGTCCCACCCCCCCGGATGGCCAGGGGGTCGATGCCCAGCCCGCACGCTGTTCCAGGACCCTCGCGATGAGTGTGATGAGGGGCATGACAACCACCACGGCAACCGCCCCTCCCCAGGTCGACAGCGACACCGCCCTCGCGCTGCTCGACGTCACACGCACACACGGCACCGGTGAAGCCAGTGTCACCGCACTGCGGAACGTCACCCTCGAACTGCCGAAGGGCACGTGGACCGCGATCATGGGCCCTTCCGGCTCGGGGAAGTCCACGCTCCTGCAGATCGCCGCCGGCCTCGACCGGGCCGATTCCGGTCGGGTGGTCCTCGGCGGGACGGACATCACCGAGGCAGACGACCACGAGCGCACGCTGTTGCGCCGGAACCGCATCGGCTTCGTGTTCCAGACGTTCAACCTCATCGCATCACTCACAGCCGAACAGAACGTCGCCCTGCCTCTGGAGTTGGCGGGACGACGCCCGTCGCGGCAGATGATCCGCGACGCTCTCACACGGGTCGGCCTCGGCGAGCGAGCGGGTCACCGGCCACGGGAGTTGTCCGGAGGTCAGCAGCAGCGTGTCGCGATCGCCCGTGCGATGATCACCGCACCCGAGGTCCTGTTCGCGGATGAGCCGACCGGTGCTCTCGACTCCGGTGCCGCGCGGGTGGTCCTCGCCATGATGCGTGAGATGACCGACGCGGGACAGACCATCCTGATGGTCACCCACGATCCTGCCGCTGCCGCTGCCGCTGACTCGACGGTGTTCCTCCGTGACGGGCGCTTGGTCGACTCCCTCGTGGGCGCCGACGCATCGGCGATCGCGAGCCGCCTCGTGTCCCTGGAGACGGGACGATGAACGGGATCGCGTTGCGAGGCTTCCGCGAGCGCTGGCAGACCTACGTCGGCGCGGTCGTGACCGTTGCGCTCGGTGTCGGACTCGTCCAGGCGTCCTTGCTGCTCCTGCTGTCCGTCCTCGGCATGCAGCCTCCTGCTGGCGCTGACGCGCTGACCCAGGCACGGTTCGACGGCAGCACCATCGTCGCGGTGACCGTGGTCTCGGTCACCCTGGGCTTCGCCGCATTCCTGGCTGTCTTCATCATCGCCTCCACGTTCGCCTTCTCGGTGGACGAGCGACGACGAGATCTCGCTCTCCTGCGGATCGTCGGTGCCGAGGTCGGGCAAGTGCGACGGATGCTCCGGGGCGAGGCACTCATCCTCGGTCTCCTGGGAGCCGCCATCGGTGTCCCGGCCGGCGTCGGGCTGATGCAGATCGAGACGCGCATGCTCGTCGATGCCGGGTTCGTGCCGCAGGGGTTCGCCCCGGTCTGGCAGGTGTGGATCGTCCCCGCGTCCTTGGCGTTCGGTGTCGGTCTCGCGTTCGCAGGAGTCACCGTCGCTGCACGCCGCGCCGCCCGTATCGAACCCTTGGACGCCGTCCGGGCGGTGGGTGCAGCAGCACGACCGATGACGAGAGCACGATGGACCGCAGGACTCGGGTTCTCCGCGGCGACCGTCGCCCTGGTGGTGCTGGCACCCGCCGGCGGCCTCGCAGGAGGGCAGGCGATGGCCATGTCCGCCGGCATCACCGCCGCCCTCGCGATCACGATGACGGCTCCCGCGCTCGTGCCGGTCGTGGCCACGATCCTCCCCCGCCCTCGCTCGGCCGTCGGTGTCCTCGCCTTCGCGAACCTCCGGGACGCCCGGAGCAGGTCAGCGTCCACGGCCACACCTCTCATCGTCCTGCTGGCGCTGGTCCTGAGCCAGCCGATCGCGATGTCGTCCTTCACCGACGCGGCGACCGCGCAGATCGCGCGCGGCACGCACGCCGACCTGGTGCTGGAGAGCAGCGGCTCGCTCGCGACAGACCCGGGGACGATCCCGGGGGTGGTGAGCGCGTCCACCGAGTGGACGGTGCCGGTGCGGATCCAGCCGTCCGGGTCATCGATCTCGGGCATGCCGGAAGACCTGGCGGGCACCGCCCTGCCGATCACGACCGAAGCCCTCGTGATGGACCCCGGGACGTTCGCCACCGCACATCCCGGAGCTCGGGAGGCACTCCAGGACCTCGGCCGTACCGCTGCTGCACCCGGACCTGGTGCCGCGGGGCTGGGACTGGGAGATGCAGGAACGGTCAGCATCGGCGACCGTCACCTCGGGTCGGTCCGGTTCGGCACTCCGGTTCCAGCAGGCAGCGCTGGGCAGGTCGGGATCGTCGTACGACGGGACTTCGTGCCGGCGGACATCCTCGAGGCCAGCCCGGCCACCACCTTCGTGGAGATCCGGTCCGGAGCGGATCGTCGTGCAGTCAGTGCTGCGCTCGCTGACCTCGGCTCGGTGACCGACATGCGCACGTGGGTCACGGAAACCGGCTCCGCTGGTCAGGACCAGAACGCGCAGGTCCTGGTCGTCGTCATGGCCGTCGGTGCCCTGTACGCGGTCATCGGCATCCTCAACGCAGTCGCCATCGCCGCGTCAGGCCGACGCCAGGAGTTCGCGGTTGCGCGAGCGAGCGGCATGACCCGAGCCCAGGTCCTGACAGCGGCAGCTCTCGAGACGCTCCTGGTCGCCGGATCGGCCGTGGGCTTGGCCCTCACTGCGAGCGTGATGACGGTGTTCGCCGTGCTCATGGGAACAGCGCAGGCCACCGGAGCAGCGACGCTGGACATCCCGTGGCCACTCGTGATCGCGGCGGGTGCGGGAGGTCTCGTCCTGACCGGAGTCGCTGGGCTGGTCGCCGCGGCCGTCGCAACCCGGCAGCAGCCCGCCGCACTCCTGTCGGCGCGAGGATGAGTGCATGACGAACCGACCACAGCCGTACGTCAGCGAATGGCAGAGTGCACCCCGACGCGCCTGGTACCTCATCACGGCGCTCCCGGTCGACCTCGTCGGCTTCGTTGTCGTGGTACCGCTGCTGTGCCTGGGACTCGGACTGAGCATCGTGTGGGTCGGGCTGCCGCTGCTCGCGCAGACGGTCCGGCTCGGCGGGCTCCTGGGGACCGTCGCGCGCCGCCGCGCCGCACAGGTCGGCTCCGTTCCGAGTCCCCCGGACTGGACGATCGGCACCGCTTCCCCGCGGGGAGGAACCGCGACGGGGCCGTGGCTGCGCATCACCGCACCGCTCGGCGACACCCGGAACTGGGCGTACACGGCTCACACGCTGGCGACCTTCCCGCTGGCCGTCGCCACATGGGTGGCGACGGTCGCGTGGGGCGCCACCGCCATCGGTGCTGTCACGTTCCCCGCGTGGGGCGGGCTGGTCACCCAGCAGGACGACGTCTGGCTCGCACGGGTGGCTGCCGGCATCGGCGACAGCGGTCAGTGGACGGGGCTCGTCGTGCGCCCGGTCGTCATGGTCCTCTGGGGGCTCGCCCTCGTCGTGACGTTCCCCCTCGTCCTGCACGTCCTGACGGCGGCGCACCTACGCCTCGCCGCGCTCCTGCTCGGCGAACGGGAGAACGCCCGGCTCCTGCGCGGCGCCCAACGCGCCGAATCCGGTCGTCGTGCTGCCCTCCTGGCCGAGGACGCCTCACTCCGTCGACTGGAACGGGACATCCACGACGGCCCGCAGCAGCAACTCCTCCGACTGCAGTACGACCTCGCCATCGCCCTCCGCCGCCTCCCGGACGACACCCCTGCAGCGCAACGACTGGTCGCCGAGTCGCTCGAACGCGCGAAAGCGGTGCTCGAGACGATCCGGAACCTCTCGCGCGGACTCGCCCCACCGATCCTCCAAGACCGTGGTCTCGCAGCCGCGATCCGGTCCCTCGCGGACGACAGCGTGGTACCGACGACAGCCGAGGTCCGCCTCGACGACGCGGGCCCCGGTCTCGGGGCAATCGAGAGGAGCGCGTACGCGATCCTCTCCGAACTCGTCACCAACGTCGCCAAGCACGCCGATGCCAGGGCCGTGGAGCTCCGAGCAGTTGCAGGGTCGGACGGGAACCTCGAGCTCGAGGTCCGTGACGACGGCCACGGCGGCGCGCTGATGGACGAGGGGCACGGGCTCAGCGGCCTGCGTGCTCGCGTCGAAGGCCTGCAGGGAGCCCTCTCCATCAGCAGCCCTCCGGGAGGCCCGACCAAGGTCCTCGTCACGATCCCGATCCCGCAGGATGCCGACCCGGACGAGACCCCTACCCTGGCGTCGTGACCCTCGGACAAGAACCACCTCCCCACCAGTTGCGCCTCGTCCTCGCGGAAGACTCGCTCCTGCTCCGGGAAGGCACCGTCCGTCTGTTCGAAGAGGCCGGGTTCGCCGTTGCCGGCTCGTACGGGGACGCGGACAGCCTCCTCGCCGATCTCGGGACGGTCCGGCCCGACGTTGCCGTCCTCGACGTCCGGATGCCACCCACGTTCCGCGATGAAGGTCTCCGGGCTGCGGTACGGATCCGGACCGAGCACCCCGAGGTGGCCGTGTTGCTGCTCAGCCAGTACGCAGAACTGGATTACGCCCGGGAACTCCTCGCCACCGGAGAACACCACATCGGGTACCTCCTGAAGGACCGCATCTCCTCGATCGACGAACTCAAGGCGGACGTCGTCCGGGTCGCCCGTGGCGGTCTGGTCCTCGACCCACAGATCGTCCAGCGCCTCTTCACCCGACGCACCGATCCGATCGAACGCCTGACTCCGCGCGAACGGGACGTCCTCCGCCTCATCGCGGAGGGGCACACCAACCAGGCGATCGCGCATCGGCTCGGGCTCGCGATCGCCTCCGTCGAGAAGCACATCGGCTCCATCTTCGCCAAGCTGGATCTCGAGCCGACCCCCGACGGGCATCGTCGGGTGCTCGCCGTCCTCGCGTGGCTCCGAGCAGGAGGAGTGTGAACGAGGACGCCTCGAACGAGGTCACAGCGCTGCCCGAAGGGAATCCCGGATGACTCCACCGACCGAACGCTTCACGATCGTCCGCAGCAGCCGCAGCGACTGGCAGCAGTTCCGTGACCTACGCCTCCGGATGCTCGCGGACACGCCGCTCGCCTTCCTCGAGACCCTCGAGGGAGCTCAGCAGGTCGGTGACGACGAGTGGCGTCGACGTGCCGGCGGTGGAGCCGACAACGGAACGGCGTGGTTCGTCGCCGTCGACACGTCGACCGGCACGTGGGCCGGGATCATGGGCGGTCGCATCGAGAACGAAGCGCCCCTCCTGATCGGCGTCTTCGTGGATCCCGACTCACGAGGCCGGGACGTCGGCGTCACGGACGCGCTCCTCGACGCGGTGGAGGACTGGGCACGTGAGCGGGGCCAGCAGCTCTTCCTGCACGTGCACGAGGACAACCCGCGAGCCATCGGCTTCTACCGCCGTCGGGGATTCACGCCGACCGGTCGGCGATTGCCCTACCCGTTGCCGCCCGCCGGCGAGGAACTGGAGCTCGTGAAGAGTCTGCAGTGAACCGTGATGGACGGTCTCCGCGCCGATGCACATCGGACGGCCACCGGAGGCGTCGACCCTGAGCCGCACGTCCGACGATGGCGCCGCGGTCGTCAGCGCACCGCTTCCCGGCGGGACAGCACCAGGTTGGCGAAGCCCGCCAGCACGACGATCGCGGCCGAGATCGCCGGGAACGCCATCGCGGCCGGGGTGCCGGCACGCTCGGCGACCTCACCGACGACCGCACTCGCGATCGACTGCCCGACGATGACCGCCGAGCCGAGGATCGTCATGGTCGTCGCCGAACGGCCCACCGGCGACCGATCCGAGCCCAGGCTGTACTGGGTGACGAGGGTGGGGCCGATGCCGATCCCCATCACGGCGAGGACGATCCCGACCGCCAGCACGGAGTCCGCGGTGGCGAAGACGATCGCCGACCCGAGCAGCAGGACGCCGAAGAGCAGCCACCGCCAACCGAGCCGGAAGGCCCGCGGGAACGCCGCCGAGCCGAGCGCGAGCCCGGCCGAGCCGATGCCCATCAGGCCGTAGAGCAACCCGGCTCGCGACGACCCGCCGTGGTCGGCCATGAACGCGGTCAGCGCGGTCAGCGTCGACCCGAAGAAGAACCCGATGCCGAGGATGCCGACGACGACCACCACCAGTCGGGGCCGCAGGAGCTGCCGGGCCGGCGCCGGACGCGGGTCGGACGCATGCCCGAGGGTCAGGCGACCGGTCGGGTGCAGGGCGAACGCGGTGACGAACACGAACGTCAGGACCGAGGCACCGGCGACGGCGACCCACGGCGCGATGGCGCTCGCGAGGACGCCGACCAGGAACGGTCCGACGATGAAGACGGTCTCGTCCGCGGCGGACTCGTACGCCATGGTGCCGCTGAGGACCCGCTCGTGCCGCTTCGGTTCCATCCGGTTCCGGATGATGGCGACGAGCCGGGTGCGGGACATCGGCGCGACCTGCGGGGCGCTCGCGCCGATGAGGAACGACATCGCCAGGACGGCCAGGTCCGGGGCGCTGCTCTGGACGACGAACGGCAGCGCGCCGAGCAGGACCGCGTTGGCCAGGCCGACGGGCACGAGCACGGCGCGCTGCCCGTACTTGTCCGCGGCGGCGCCGACGAGCGGCCCGAACAACGCCGAGCCGATGCCGACCGAGGCCGAGTTGATGCCACCGAGGGCGACCGAGT
Source organism: Curtobacterium sp. MCPF17_011 (assembly GCF_003234145.1). Lineage (NCBI taxonomy): Bacteria > Bacillati > Actinomycetota > Actinomycetes > Micrococcales > Microbacteriaceae > Curtobacterium > Curtobacterium sp. MCPF17_011. The sequence goes on along the minus strand of NZ_QKSK01000006.1, from coordinate 64,523 downwards.
CGCGCGCGGCGACGACGAGCGTCAGCACGCCGACGACCATCATCGCGAACGGCAGTCGCGCCACGAAGGCGATGGGGAAGTAGGACCGCCCGGCGAGGGCGATCAGGGAAGCGCCGGAGGAACGCGCCTGGAGCATGGTGGGGGTGTGCCTTCTCGGCCCACGTGTGGAGCGGACCCATCGGGTGCCGCCGCTGTCCGCCGGGGTGCCGGCGTCCGGTAGATACACGGTTGTTACTGGTTTGCCCGTCCACTGTACCTGCCGGACGGGAGGCTCACCCAGGGTCGGCACCGAGCCTCCCGTCCGGCGCTCCTCCGTCAGAGCGAGCGCAGCCGTCAGCCGCGGCGGCCGGCGCGAGCCGCGAAGGCGTCGAGGGCGCGGAGGACATCGTCACTGCGGTAGACCCGCGAACGCAGCGAGTACTCGGACTTCGCCTGCAGCACGCCGGCCACGATGAGGGTGTCGAGGGCCCGGTAGACGTTCACGGACGGCCCGAGCTCGACTCCCAGTGTCGCCGCGGTGACGACCGGCTGACGGGCGATCACCTCGAGGACGCGCCACACTGCGGAATCGCTCCGGGACCGGACCGTCTCCCGCCAGCGCTCACGCACCGCGTGCACCTCGTCCACCAGGACCGTGGCGTTGTGCACCGCTCGGAAGCACGCTTCGGCGGTGGCGAGGACGATCGCCTCGACGTCACCCGCGCGGTACGAGTCGAGGGCTGCGTGGTACCCAGCGGTGTTGGTCAACAGGCCGGCGGAGACGGGGATGGTCACGTTCCTCGTCAGTCCGGTTCCGCGGAACATCGCCTGCATCAGCGCCCGCCCGGTCCGGCCGTTGCCGTCGGTGAACGGGTGGATCGTTTCGAACTGCGCGTGCGCGACGGCGATCTGGACGAGCCGTGGTAGGTCGGACCGCCGCGCGAACCGCATGACGTCGTCGATCAGCGCCGGGATGCGGTCGGCTCGGGGCGCGACGAACTCCGCACCCCGAGGACTGTCCGCGGCCCGTCCGATCCAGACCGGTTCGTCCCGCCACGCTCCGGCATCGTGGTGCGGGTCGCCATGGAGGAGCGCGGCGTGCATCGCGAGGACCGTCTCCGGCGTGAGTTCGTCCGCCAGGTCGAGCGCCGCCTGCATCGCACGCGTGTTGGCGACGATCTGTGCAGCGTTCTGCCGCGACGTGTCGCCGAGCTCAGCGGTGAAGACGGCTCGCGCACTCGCGGTCAGGTGTTCGATCTGCGACGAAGCCGCGGCTTCGGAGCGCATCAGGAGCGGCGCGAACGCAGCGATCTCGCCACCGAGGCCCGCATCGAAGCGGACCAGGGCCTCCGTCGCATCGTCGACCACGGCGGCCGTCGCGGACGACATCACCGGGTCGAGGTCGACGATGAGCGGCGGGACGGCAGCGCTGTACGCATGCCCGACGCTGGATCGTCGGCTCGCGGCGACGCCGAATCCGGCGTACCGGGACTCGAACCACAGCTCTTCGGAGTCGACGGCGGGCCATCCCATGTCGTCCTCCTGTCACTGCGTGGGCTTGAGTTCGACACTTAGCCTACCAAGTGTCGAACTCGTGCCCCGCTGGTGACACTTCCGTCGGGCCGGCTCGGGTCAGGAGACCTCGCCGGAGCGGGCCCCCGCCCAGAGGTCGACGTCGGTGATGCCGACCGTGTGCTCGTCGATGGTGCGGAGCTCGTCGTCCGAGAACGTCGTGTTCGCGAGCGCGGCGACGTTGTCCTCGAGCTGCTCCACGCGGGAGGCACCCATCACGAGCGAGGTGACCCGCTCGTCCCGCAGGGCCCAGGCCAGGGCGAGCTGCGCCATCGTCTGGCCGCGCGACTCGGCGACGGCGTTGAGCGCACGGAGGTGTTCGACGACCTCGGGCGTGATCGACGAGGGGTCGAGCGACTTCCCGGCCGCGGCACGCGAGCCCTCGGGCACGCCGTCGAGGTACTTGCGGGTGAGCAGCCCCTGCGCCAGGGCGGTGAACCCGATCACACCGAACCCGAGCTCGCCGGCCGCGTCGAGCAGCCCCTCGGTCTCGATCCAGCGGTTCAGCATCGAGTATGACGGCTGGTGGATGAGGAGCGGCGTACCGAGGTCGCGGAGGATCGCGGCGGCCTGACGGGTGCGGTCCGCGTCGTAGGACGAGATGCCGACGTAGAGCGCCTTGCCCTGCTGGACGGCCGTGTGCAGGGCGCCCATGGTCTCCTCGAGCGGGGTGGAGGCGTCGAGGCGGTGCGAGTAGAAGACGTCGACGTAGTCCAGCCCGGTACGGCGGAGGGACTGGTCGAGCGAGGCGAGGACGTACTTGCGGGAGCCGCCGCCCTGGCCGTAGGGGCCGGGCCACATGTCCCAGCCGGCCTTCGTCGAGACCACCATCTCGTCACGGTACGGCGCGAAGTCCTCGCGCATGAGCTTGCCGAAGTTCAGCTCCGCGGCACCGTAGGGCGGGCCGTAGTTGTTCGCCAGGTCGTGGTGGGTGATGCCGAGGTCGAACGCCCGGCGACTGACCGCTCGCTGGGTCTCGAACGGGACGTCGTCGCCGAAGTTGTGCCAGTAGCCCAGCGAGAGCAGCGGCAGGTCGAGGCCCGAGTGCCCGGTCCGCCGGTAGGTCATCGAGTCGTAGCGGTCGTCGGCAGCGATGTAGGTCATGGACCCGAGCCTGCCACGGCGCTACCGTGGGCTGCACCGACGAGGGAGCACCCATGGCAGCACGCGACGACGCGCCCGAGACCACCTTCACCGCCGAGGAGCGTGCTGCGATGCGCGAGCACGCGGCCGAGGTGAAGGCCAGCCGGAAACGCGGGACGACGAAGGCCGAGAAGGCGGCGCTGGACGCCCAGGCCGTGGTCGACAAGATCGCCGCGATGCCCGAGCCCGACCGGGGTCTGGCCGAACGGATCCACCGGATCGCGCTCGAGGCTGCTCCCGACCTGGCACCGAAGCTCTGGTACGGCATGCCCGCGTACGCGAAGGACGGCGCCGTCGTGTTCTTCTTCCAGGACGCAGGGAAGTTCAAGGCGCGCTACTCGACGCTCGGGTTCCAGGACCCGGCGACGCTGGACGACGGGTCGTTCTGGCCGACCTCGTTCGCGGTGACGCCGGAGTTCTCCGGCGCCGACGAGCAGGCCGTCGCCGAGCTCATCCGTCGCGCGACGGCCTGAGCCCCGCCTCGATCCGCTCGAGCAGGCCGACGGCGGACACCACGGCGGCAGCGTCGATGCCCTGCGCCCCGAGCGCTGTCCGGAGCGCGTCCGCCCACCGGGCCCGCAGCACACCGATGTTCTCGGCCGCGAGCGCCGTCGGGAACAGCTGTGCGGTCCGGGCGTCGTCCGGGTGCCTACGGCGTTCGACCATGCCCTTCGCGACGAGCGACCCGAGCGCGACGCTGAGGTTGCTCCGCCGGAGCGCGGTCGCGTCCGCCGTGGCACTCGGCGTCGTCCCGGGGTTCGTGTCGACCCAGCGCATCACCAGGACCTCGGTACCGGTCAGTGGCACGACGTCGACCGCGCGCGGCCCGGTCGGGTCGAGCTCCCGCGCGACGCTGAGGACGACGTCCGCAAGCCGGGCCAACGCGTCGTCGGAGGTCGGGGAGGTCATCCCCGCACCGTAACCCGCGCCGACGGACAGCCTGCTGGGCGACGGACGGCGCTCAGTGCCGTGCGGTGAGCGCCGGGCGCCGCAGCACGGGGATGCGCGGCATCGCCCAGTCCACCCAGACGAGCCGGGCGGCCGGCGCGACGGCGAGCGCCCACACCACCGACGCGACGGTGTCGGTCGGGTAGTGCACGGCGTCGATGGTGAGCGACAGCACGACCACCACGACGACCACGGTGCCGAGCGTCACCGCGAGGGTGTGCCATCGGGTGTCGCGGAGCACCCACGTCAGGGCGATGACGATGGCGACGATGAAGACGGTGTGCCCGCTCGGGTACGAGGGGTCGGGCTGCGTGGCGAACGGGTGCGGCAGCAGCGACGTGTCCGGGCGGGGGCGCTGGACGAGTTCCTTGACGAGGTCCGATGGCACCCAGGTGATCGCGACCGTCCCGGCGAACGCGGCCGCCGGGCGGACGTCGCGCTGCACGGCCCAGACCACCCCGGTGACGATGATCGTGACGCCGATCGCCGGGGCGGGGCTGATCACGTGGTAGACCGCAGACGTGAACGCCCCGAACCCCCCGGTGTGCAGGGTGTTCAGCGCGTGCGCGAGACCGAAGTCGACGTCGCCGAGGACGAACCCGACGATCGTGATGACGATCACGGTGCCGAGGGCGATCGCGAGCGTCGCGAGCGGGTACGGCGTGCGCACGAGGATGCCGGTCGACGTGCGCTCCCGGCGGGCAGGCGTCAGGGCGGGCGCGTCGGTCATCCGCTCATCCTCCAGCCGGCGCACTGCTGCCGTGCCGAGAGTCCGGCCCCGGCAGATCAGAGAGCGCTCAGCCCCGCCTCGACCGCCCCTCTGACGACGAGCCGCCGCACCTGCGCCGCCGCCCCCAGCGCCACAGCGTCCGACCCGAGCGCCGACTGCTCGACCCGGATAGCCGCCCCGCTGACCGGCGGCTCGTCCGCCAGTGCCACGGCGACGGCCGGCGCGAGCAGGTCCCACGACCGTGCGACACCACCGCCGATGACGACCGTCGTCACGTCGAGGATCCCCGCCGTGAGCAGGACGGCACGGGCGACGCCCCACCCCGCGGTCGCGAAGACGGCCTGCGCGTCCGGGTCCCCGGCTCGTGCGGCCTCGGCGACCTGGTGTGTGCCCAGTCGTCGGCCGGTGCTGGCGGCGTAGCGGTCCGCCATCCCGCGGGCGCCCGCGACGGTCTCGAGGTGTCCGCGCTGCCCGCAGGTGCAGGGGGTGTCGCCGAAGCCGGGCACGTGGCCGATCTCCCCCGCGGCACCGTGCGGTCCGCCGAACAGCGAGCCACCCAGGACGAGCGCACCGCCCACGCCGGTCCCGAGCGTCATGCCGAGCACGTCCGACTCGCCCGCGACGGCGCCGGTGGCGACCTCGCCGAGCAGGAACGCGTTGACGTCGTTGTCGAGCGTCGCCGGCACCCCGAGCCGTGCGGTGACGGCGTCGGTGACGCCGTACCCGGCCCAGCCGGTGAACGAGTTCGCGGTGACGAGCACCGTGCCCGTGGTCGCGTCGACGACACCGGCAGCCCCGACCCCGACACCCGCCAGGGAGGCCCGGTGCCGGTCGAGCAGGGACCGCACCGCCGCCTCGGCCGCGTCGAGGATCGCGTCGCCGCCGTCGTGCGCAGGCGTCGGCAGGTCGATGCGGTCGAGGACCTCGAGGTCGGTGGTGGCGAGGAGGACCTTCGTGTTCGTCCCGCCGACGTCGATGCCGGCGACGACCTCCGCGGTCACGGGGTCACCGCGGCGAGGGAGGCCAGGCGCTCGGTCCGACGCTGTCGTTGCACCACCGGGTCCGGGACCGGCACGGCGGCGAGCAGCCGTCGGGTGTAGTCCGTGGTGGGGTGCAGGAGCGTCGAGCCGGTCGGGCCCTGCTCCTCGACCGCGCCGGCACGCATCACGACGACCCGTTCGGCGAACTGCTGCACGACGGCGAGGTCGTGCGAGACGAACAGGCACGCGAAGCCCAGGTCGGCCTGCAGGTCGGTGAGGACCTCGAGCACGGCCTCCTGCACGCTGACGTCGAGCGCGCTGGTCGGTTCGTCGGCGACGAGCAGCCGCGGGTCGAGCACGAGCGCCCGGGCCAGGCTGACCCGCTGGCGTTGCCCGCCGGAGAGTTCCCGGGGAGCCCGGGTGGCCAGGGTGCGGGGCAGGCGGACGGCGTCCAGGACCTCGTCCACGCGGCGACGACGGTCGGCGGCCGAGGTCCGCCGCCGGTGGATGGCGAGCGGTTCGGCGATGCACTCGCCGACGGACATCCGCGGGTCGAGGGACGCCACCGGGTCCTGCAGCACCACGCCGATGCCGGAACGGAGCGCCAGGCGGTCCCGTCCACGGGTACGGCGGAGGTCCGAGCCGAAGAGCCGGACGCTGCCGGCGGTGGGGCGGACGAGTCCGAGGGCGACGCGGGCGGCGGTGGACTTCCCCGAGCCGGACTCGCCGACCAGGCCGACGGTCTCCCCCGCGTGCACGGTGACGTCGATGCCGCGCAGGGCGTGCACCGCGCGGGCGCCGCGACCGAAGGTGACCGAGACGTCGCGCAGGTCGACCACCGGGGGCGTGCCGGGCCTCCCGTCCGCATCGTCGGCGGACGTTGGCCGGTCCAGGATGGCCGGGCGTGCGTCGGCCGAGCCGTCGGCGACCGACGCGGCGGTCTGGAGGCGCGGCACCGCGGCCAGCAGCCGCTCGGTGTACTCGTGCTGCGGCCGGAGCAGGACGTCCTCGACGCCGCCGGTCTCCACGATGGAACCCTGCAGCATCACGGCGACCCGGTCGGCGAAGTCCGCGACGACGCCCATGTTGTGGGTGACGAGCAGTACCCCGGTACCGGTGTCGACGGCGAGCGCCCGGAGCAGCTCGAGGATCTCGGCCTGCACGGTGACGTCGAGCGCGGTGGTCGGTTCGTCGGCGATGAGGAGCGCCGGCTCGTTGGCGATCGCCATCGCGATGACGACGCGCTGTCGCTGCCCGCCGGAGAGCTGGAACGGGAACGCCTTGGCACGCTCCTCCGGAGCGGGGATGCCGACGCGGCGGAGCAGGTCGACGGCCTCGGTCGCGGCGGCTGCGGCGGACACCTGCCGGTGGTTGCGGATGACCTCGGCGATCTGCGCCCCGACGCGGGTGAGTGGGTCGAGGGCGGTGGCGGGCTCCTGGAACACCATCGAGACCGTTCGTCCACGGAGCCGTCGGAGCTCGGGTTCCGGCGCACCGACGACCTGGTGGCCGTCGACGACCGCGCTGCCGGTGACGGTCGCGTTGCCGGAGAGCAGCCCCATCGCGGCCAGCGCGACAGTGGACTTTCCTGAGCCGGACTCGCCGACGAGGGCGAGGGTCTCGCCGGGGGCCACGGCCAGGGAGACGCCCTGGACGGCGTGCACGTCGCCGGACTCGGTGCTGAAGTGCACCCCCAGGTCGTCGACGGCGAGGATCGGTTCGGTGGCGGTCATCCGCGGCCCTTCACGTCGAATGCGTCCCGGAGTCCGTCGCCGACCGCGTTGAGCGCACAGACGACGAGGATCACGGCGAGTCCCGGCGGCACGATCAGCCACCAGCGACCGGAGTAGGCGGCGGTGAGTCCCGCCGAGAGCATGCCGCCCCAGTCCGTGGCCGGCGGCTGCACGCCGAGGCCCAGGTACGAGACGTAGGCGACGAGGAGGATCGCGTCGGCGACCTGGAACGTCGCGGCCACGACGATGGTCGACACCGAGTTCGGCAGCAGGTGCCGGCCGACGGCACGGGCGTGCGAGCCGCCGATGGCGCGGAGGGTGAGCACGAAGTCGCGGTTCTTCAGCGTCAGGGTCTCGGCGCGGATGAGCCGGGAGGGCACGAGCCAGGACACGAACCCGAGGATCACGATGAGGCCCCAGACGCCCGGGGTGGTGATCGCCGAGATGACGAGCAGGATGAACAGCGCCGGGATCGCGATGCCGGCGTCGACGACGCGCATCATCACGGCGTCGACCCAACCGCCGACGTACCCGGCGACGGAGCCCCACAGTGTGCCGACGACGGTGGCCAGGATCCCGGCGGCGATGCCGACCATCAGCGACACCTTGCCGCCGTACATCAGGCGGCCGAGGACGTCGTGGCCGACGGCGTCGGTGCCGAGCAGGTGGGGACCGCTCGGGCGCTGGTTCGCCTGCTCGAGCAGGGTGTGGGTCTGGTCGGTCGGGTACAGGAACGGTCCGACGAAGCAGAACAGCACGATGAGGACGAGCACGGCCAGGCCGATCACGGCGAGGGTGTTGTGCCGGAACCGGCGGGCGGCGAGCCGGAAGCCGGTCGCGGCGACCGTGATCGGTGCACCGGGGGTCTCGGGGGCGAGTTGGACGGTGGTCATGCGCGGCCTGCCTTCACGGCGCTCGTCCGGTACGTGTCGATCAGGGACTGGACGGTGGTCATGCGCGGCCTGCCTTCACGGCGCTCGTCCGGTACGTGTCGATCAGGGACTGGACGGTGGTCATGCGCGGCCTGCCTTCACTCGCGGGTCGATCAGGGACTGTGCGACGTCGGCGAGGAGTGTGCCGATCACCGTCGCGATGGAGATCACGAGCACGCAGCCGAGCAGCGTCGGGTAGTCCGACGTCTGCGCCGCGTTCCAGAACAGCAGCCCCATGCCGGGGTAATTGAACAGCTGCTCCGTGACGAGCGCCCCGCCGAAGAGCACCGGCAGGTAGTAGCCGAGCATCGCCACGACCGGCGTCAGCGAGTTCCGGAAGACGTGCCGGCGCAGGATCGTCGCCGTCGACGAACCGCCGGCCCGGGCGGTGCGGACGTAGTCCTCCTGCAGGTTCTCCAGCGTCGCCGCCCGCATGTAGCGACTGAAGACGGCGATCATCGCGAGGGCGCCGGTGAGCACCGGCAGGACGAGTCCGGCCGGCTGTTGGAACACCTCGGCGAGGGTGGTGCCGCTCGGGGCCTGCGACGGTAGCCACGGCAGCTGCTGGCTGAACACGATGATGAGCACGAGGCCGAGGAAGAACGCGGGGGTCGCGTAGAAGACGAACGCCAGTGCGGTGGCGGCGTAGTCGATCGCTCCGTTGCGTCGGGCTGCCTGCCACATGCCGACCGGGATCGCGATGACGATCCCGAGCACGGCGGAGAGTCCGGTGAGGACGAGGGTCTTCGGGATGCGCTCCTGGATCAGCTGCGAGACCGGTTCATTGAGCGTGTACGAGGTGCCGAGGTCACCGGTGAGCAACCGTCCGAGGAACCGGAGGTACTGCACCGGCAGTGACTGGTCGAGGCCCTGCGCCTGGTTGAACGCGGCGATCTGGGCGGGCGTCGCGGAGACGCCGAGCACGCCGCGGGCGGGTCCGCCGGGCAGCGCGTGCAGCAGGCAGAACACCACGACGGTGACGATGAGGATCACCGCGAGCGCCTGCAGGACGCGGCGGGTGAGGTAGAGGGCAGTGGTCATGCTGCTTCCGTCGTCGGGGTGGATGGGTGAGCGGGACGGAGGCGCGGTGCGGGTCGGGCCCGCACCGTCCGCCCTCGCGGGCTCGGACGGCGCGTCCCGCGCAACGCTTCGCGTTGCCGTTGAGCGGGACGCGCCAGGCCGTGGTCGCGTCAGTGACCTACTCGGTCCACTTCCACTGGGCGGGGTGGAAGTTGGCCAGCGAGTCCTGGTCGAACCCGGTCAGGCCGCTCTTCTTGACGGAGATCTGGTAGTCCGGGCTCGGCAGCCAGATCACGGGCAGGTCCTTCGCGACCGCGGCGCTGTAGTCCTGCACGGCGCTCGCGTCGGTGGAGGTCGTCGTCGCGTCGATGAGGGAGTCGACCTGCTTGTTCGAGTAGCTGCCGAAGTTCGCCGAACCGCCGGTGGAGAACAGGGACTCACCGGTCGGGTAGGCCGGGAAGTACCAGCTGCCGGCGGTGCCGAAGAACGACAGGTCCCAGTCACAGCTGGACTCGTCGGCGGTGCAGGTCGGGGTCTGCGACAGGACGCTCGACACCGGGGCCGTCTTGATCGAGAAGCCGATGCCGGTCTTCTCCAGGGACGACTGGATGGCGCTCATCATGTTGTCGGTGACGGTCGAGCCGGACTGCGAGAGCACCTTCATGGCGAACTTCGTGCCCTCGGCGACACCCTCGCCGCACTGGCTGGACGAGGTGCCCGGGTCGGTGCAGACCATGGTGCCGCCCTGCTTCGTCCAGCCGTGACTCGTCAGCAGCGCCGCGGCCTGCTTCGTGCTGAACGGGTACGGGTTGTCCTTCTGCACGTCGGAGACGTAGTCGGACTCCTGCGCCTGCGGGATCGGCCCGTAGGTCGAGGTGGCGGTGCCGTTGAAGACGACCTTCGACAGCGACTCCTGGTCGATCGACATCTGCACGGCCTGGCGGGCGTACAGCTGCTTGAAGACGGCGCCCATGTCCGGGTTGTTGAAGTTGTACGGCATGTACGTGATCGCCCAGCCGGTCCACGGGTCGACCTCGTAGCCCTTCGACGTGAAGGAGTCCTTCTGGTCGAGGTCGGTGGCGTTGATGTAGCCGTAGTCGACCGCACCGGAGCGCAGCGCGTTCGTCTCGGCGTCCGCGGTGGTGAAGGGCAGCAGGTTGACCGTCTTGATCGATGCCTTCTCGCCCCCGTCGTACTTCGGGTTCGCGGTGAGCTGGACCTTGCCGGCGGTGGTGAACGACGACAGGCCGTAGGGGCCGGAGATCGTCTTCCACAGGTCGTCGGAGTCGTAGTCGGCGATCTTGCCCGCGGCGGTGTTGAGGAACTTCCAGACCTGCTTCGCTCCGGTCGCGGTGCGGTCGGCGTCGGTCACCTTGCCGGAGGCGCTGGTCTTGTCCCAGGCGTGCTGGGGCAGCGGGATGATGTAGCTCAGCTGGTTGGCGAGCATCCAGTCCTTGTTGTACGCCTTGTCGAACGCGATCGTGAAGTGCGTGTCGTCGACGGTCGTGAAGGACGTCCAGTTGTCCGGCGCCTTGCCCTCGGAGTACGAGCCCCAGTCCTTCGCGTTCGCCTTGATCAGGTTGAACCAGAACTCCACGTCGCGGCTCGTGATCGGCTCACCGTCGGACCAGTGCCGGTCGCCGAGCGTGATCGTGACGCTCTTGCTGTCCGAGGCGAAGTCGGCGGCGGTGGCGACGGACCCGGGCTTGTCCCAGCCGATCTTGCCGGTGGACCCGTCGTAGGCGATGAGGCGCTCGTACAGCGACTGCGCGATGGAGCCGTTGTTCGTGTTGAGGTGCGCGGCGGTGCCGATCGGCAGGATCCAGTTCGGCGTGAAGTTGGCCGGCAGCGCGTAGTCGATCTCGTCGGACTTCGCGTTCGTGGTGGCGGAACCGCCCCCGGAGCACCCGGCGAGCAGTGCGCTCACCGCGAGCGCGGCTCCGGTGAGGAGGGCCCAGCGACGGGGCTTGGTCATGCGTGTCTCCTTGCGCGAGGACGCCATCGTCGGCGTGGTGGAGGGACGGGAGTGCGACCAGGACCAGGCCCCGGTGGCACGTGCACAGTCAATGGCCGAAGTCGTTGGAAAAACAAACGTTCTCGTGTAAATAGTCTGTTTCTGCGGAACGGCGGAAAGCGCGGACCGACACTTCTGCCCCGTAGGCTCGGTGACGTCGGGCGGTCACCGCGCCCGGTTGACGCCGATTGGAGAAAGTCGTGCCGGACCTCAGCTCGCGCGTGCTCGAACTCATCGCCAGCGGACAGGCGTCGAGCCGCACCGAGATCGCCCAGGTGCTCGGCGCCGCCCCCTCGACCGTGTCCCACGTGGTCGGTCAGCTCCTCACGCACGGCATCCTCGCCGAGGAGGGCACCGACGTCTCCACCGGCGGCCGGCCTCGCAAGGTCCTCCGGATCGGCGGCACCGACGAGTACGCGGTCGCCGCTGACCTCGGTGGCGGTCACGTCCGGATCGGCATCGTCCTGCCGGGAGGGGCGCTCGAGTCCGTATCGACCGTCCCGTTCGCGCTCGCCGACGGTCCGACCGCCGGCCTGGCGGCTCTCGCGGAGCTCCTCGACGCCCTGGTGACCGAACGCGGACGGGACGGACTGCGTGGGGTCGGGCTGAGCCTCCCGGGCCCGGTCGACGTCGAGGCGGGCGTCGTCGACCTGCCGAGCCGGATGCCCGGATGGAACGGCTTCCCGGTCGCCGCGTGGCTCACCGAGCACTTCGGGGTACCGGCCGCGATCGACAACGACGCGAACTGCATGGCCGCGGGCGAGCAGACCGTGCAGCCGTCCACCCGACGCCAGGCGATCACGGTGAAGGCCGGGTCGGCGATCGGCGCCGGGATCATCATCGACGGCCACCTCTACCGCGGCTCCACCGGTGCCGCGGGCGACATCACGCACGTGCGCATCGACGCCGCCGGCGACACACCGTGCTCGTGCGGCAACACCGGTTGCCTCGAGACGGTGGCGTCCGGCGCCGCACTCGTCCGGATCCTCCGCGAAGCCGGTGTGGACGTCAGCTCGACGCAGGACGTGGTCCGGCTGGCGTCGGAGGCGCACCCGGAGACGACCCGCGCGGTCCGCCTGGCCGGGCGGTACCTCGGCGAGGTGCTCGCCGCCAACGTCAACTTCTTCAACCCGGACGCCGTCTCCCTCGGCGGCATCCTCTCCACCCTCGACCCGTTCGTCGCCGCCGTGCGGAGCCAGCTCTACGAGAGCTGCCACCCGCTCGTGACGCAGCACCTCGTCATCGAGCGCGCCTCGCTCGGGGCCGACGCCGGTCTCGTCGGGGCCGGCCAGTTCGCCCTGCAGCGCGGCCTGGCGGCGTCGCTCGAGGAACTGTCCACCCCCGTCCCGTTGCGCACCACCAGGAACAGGAGCACCCGTGTCTGACACCGGAACCACCGCCGGCACCCGTCGTCCGGTCATCGCCGTCGCCGGCCTGGCCATCGAGACGTCGACGTTCACGCCGACCCGCACCCCGGCCACCGCCTTCCACCCGGACCGCGGCGACGACGTGGTCGCGCGCTACGACTTCCTCGCACCGATGGCCGAGCGGGCCGACTTCCGCGGTGCGCTGATCGGGCACGCGCTGCCGGGTGGCGTGGTCCTCCGCGAGTCCTTCGAGGAGCTCAGCACCGAGATCACCGACCGGCTGTCCGCGATCGCCGCCGAGACCACGATCGACGGCCTGTGGTATGACATCCACGGCGCGATGGTGGTCGAGGGGCTCGACGACGCCGAGGCGACGCTGCTCGAGCGGATCCGCGCGGTCGTCGGGCCGGACGTGGTCGTCTCGGCGTCGATGGACCTGCACGGCAACGTGTCGCGGGAGCTCGCCCACCAGTGCGACCTCATCACCTGCTACCGGATGGCCCCGCACGAGGACGCCCTCGAGACGAAGGAGCGCGCGGTCCGCAACCTCGTCGACGTGCTCACCACCCGCCCGGTCGGGGCACAGCGCCCGGTGAAGGCGTGGATCCCGATCCCGGTCCTGCTGCCGGGCGAGAAGACCTCCACCCGGATCGAGCCCGCGGCCTCCGTCTACGCGCAGGTGGCCGACGTCGAGCGAGACGAGGGCGTCCTCGACGCCGCGATCTGGGTCGGGTACGCCTGGGCCGACCAGCCGCGGAACCGTGCCGTCACCGTCGTCACCGGGTGGGACACCGACGCCGTCGCCGCCGGTGCCGAGCGGCTCGCCCGGGCGTTCTGGGACGCCCGCGAGGACTTCGCCTTCGTCGCACCGACCGGGTCGTTCGACGAGTGCCTGGCCGCCGCTCTCGCCCCCGGGGCCGCACGCCCGTACTTCGTCTCCGACTCCGGCGACAACCCGACCGCCGGCGGCTCGGGCGACATGACCTGGGGTCTGACGCAGCTGCTCGCCCGCGACGAGTTCTGGAGCGCCGACGGCCCGGTCGTCCTCTACGCCAGCGTCCCCGGCCCCACCGCGGTCGCCGCCTGTGTCGAAGCCGGCGTCGGGGCCACCGTCACCGTCACCGCCGGCGCCGAGGTCGACGACCTGCACGCCGGACCGATCACCATGACCGGACGCGTGCACGCGGTCAAGCACGGCGACCGGGACGCCCGGACCGAGGTCGTGCTGCAGGTCGGCAGCGTGTTCGCGATCCTCACCGAGCTGCGGAAGCCGTACCACCACGAGCACGACTTCACCGACCTGGACCTCGACCCGCGGAGTGCCGACCTGGTCGTCGTCAAGATCGGTTACCTCGAACCGGAGCTGTACGACATGGCCGCCGACTGGATGCTCGCGCTCACCCCGGGCGGTGTCGACCAGGACCTCGAACGCCTCGGCCACCACCGGATCGAACGGCCCGTGTTCCCCTTCGATCGGACCTTCCCGGAGCCGCCCGACCTGACCGCCCGGATCATCCCCGCGTCCGACCGACCGCTCCGAGCCCACGCATGACCGGACGCACCGCCACCCGCTCCCTCGAGATCGCCGTCACCTCGGCGACCGGCGCCGCGACCGCACGGGCCGGGGGTGCCGACCGGGTGGAGCTCTGCAGCGCCCTGGAACTCGGCGGGCTCACCCCCTCGCAGGGGCTCGTCGAGGCCGCCGTCGCCACCGGGATCCCCGTACACGTCCTGGTCCGCTGCCGTCCGGGCGGCTTCGTGCACGCCCCGGACGAGATCGACCTGATGGAGCGCGAGCTCGTCGCCGTCCTGCGTTCCGGGGCGACCGGCGTCGTGGTCGGCGCGCTCCGCCCGGACCGCACGCTCGACGCCGACACCCTGACGCGCTTCGTGGCCGCCGCGCGCACCGAACGCCCCGACGCCGAGGTCACGCTGCACCGGGCGATCGACCACGCCGCCGACCCGGTCGCCGCCGCGGCCGGACTCGCCGACCTCGGGTTCACGCGGGTCCTCACCTCCGGTGGTGCCCCGACCGCCCTCGCCGGTGCCGACACCATCGCCCGGATGGTCACGGCCGCAGGTCCCGTCCAGGTGATGGCCGGCGCCGGGGTCACCCCGGCGGACGTACCCGTGCTCCTCGCGACCGGCGCCGCCGCCGTGCACCTCTCGGCCAAACGTCTGGCGGACACTGCGCACAGGGGCGTCCCGATGGGCGCAGGGGACGCGGGGTCCGGTCACTTCGAGACCGATGCCGAGGTGGTACGGGCAGCACGGGCTGCAGTGGACCGACACCGCGGCTGACGCGGGCGATGGGTCGGGCGCGCCCAGGGCCTCCCGGCCGTGCCGTGCGTGCCGCGGCCTGCCGAGCGGTGGGCCGGTCAGTCCTCCGCGTGCACGCCGCTGCGGAGCGTCACGCTCGGCAACTCCCCGAACCGTTCCCGGTACGCGCCGGAGAACCGGCCGAGGTGGGCGAAGCCCCAGTCCCGGGCGACCTCGGCGACCGCGGCGGTCGACGGGTCCGCTGACCGGAGCGCCTCGTGCACGGCGTCCAGCCGGACGTTCCGCAGGTGCGCGAGCGGGGAGACCCCGACCGACCGGTTGAAGGACTGCTGGAGGCCGCGAGGGCTCATGCCGGCGGCAGCGGCGATGTCCGCGAGGGTGACGACTCCGTGCGCGTGCTCCTGGATGTACGTCAGGGCATCGCGGAGCCGTTCACTGCTCGTGGTCGCGGGGACGTCCACCGGGAAGGTGGCGATGACGACGCGGGCGACCCGGAGGTTCAGCTCGGCACGCGCTCGACCCTCGACCTCCGGCGCGGTGATCGCCGTGCCGAGGGTCTGCAGCGCCGACCGGAGCGCCGCCAGGTCGGTGTCCGACTCGACCCGGCGGAACCGCAGCGGGCCGGCCACCTGCACGCCGTCGGCGGCGAGCGCCGACCGGAGCAGCCGATCGGACAGGTGCAGCATCGACACGCGGCTGGTCGCGGCCTCGAACTCGTACCGGAGCGAGGCGGCGAGCAGGAACGGCTGGCCCGGACGTACCGCGGAGCGGACACCGTCCTCCCCGGTGATGACGACGCTGCCGTCACCGATCCAGAAGACGATGTGCGCCGGTCGGGGTTCCATCGTCCCGGTGCGGGGGCCCTCCACGGCGGAACCGCTCAGGGACAGGTCGGCGTCGCCCGCGCCCGTGTAACGGAACGCGGAGCGCTCGTCGCCGATGCCACCGCCGGTACCGTACTTGTCGTCGAGGACGGCAGGGCGGGTCGCACTCGTCCCCGCCAACCGGACGGCGCGGAAGCCGTCAGGGGTCCCCGAGCTCGGGCGCACATGGGTCACGACCTGATGTTCCCATGCTCGTCCGCCGCGCGCGAGCACCGCGCCGCCCGGCGGATGCCGCCCCGGGGTACGCCGATCGATGCCGAGCACAGTCACCGACCGGTAGAAGGAGTCATGACCTCCTCCACGCGGAACCCGCTCGGCGTCACCCTCGTCGACGGCGGCGCCAACGTCGCCGTCTTCTCCAGCACTGCCGAGCGCATCGAGTTCTGCCGGTTCGACGACGACGGCACCGAGCACCGGACCGAGCTGACGAAGCGCACCGGCTACACCTTCCACGACGTCGTGCCGGACGTCACCGTCGGCACCCGCTACGGCTTCCGCGTCCACGGCGCCTGGGACCCGGCGAACGGCCTGCGCCACAACGCCGCGAAGCTGCTGCTCGACCCGTACGCCACCGCGATCGACGGTGACTACCGGTGGGGCCAGGAGCTGTTCGGCCACGACATGAACGAGCCGGAGCAGATGGACGAGTCCGACTCGGCCGACGCCATGCCGCGCTCAGTCGTCGCCGACCGCTCGTTCGACTGGCAGGGCGACACCCGACTCGAGACCCCGCTCGCCGACACCGTCGTGTACGAGGTCCACGTGAAGGGCTTCACCAAGCAGCACCCCGACGTGCCCGAGGAGATCCGCGGCACCTACGCGGGCCTGGCACACCCGGCCGCGATCAAGCACCTCACCGACCTCGGCATCACCGCCGTCGAGCTGCTGCCGATCCACCAGTTCGTGCAGGACTCCACCCTGGTGGACAAGGGCCTCCGCAACTACTGGGGCTACAACAGCATCGGCTTCTTCGCCCCCCACAACGAGTACTCCGCCTCGGGCACCGCCGGGCAGCAGGTCGCGGAGTTCAAGGAGATGGTCAAGGCCCTGCACGCCGCAGGCCTCGAGGTCATCCTGGACGTCGTCTACAACCACACCGCCGAGGGCAACCACATGGGCCCGACGCTCTCCTTCAAGGGCCTCGACAACCAGTCGTACTACCGGCTGGTCGAGGGCGACGAGGCCAACTACTTCGACACCACCGGCACGGGCAACAGCCTGAACGTGTCGCACCCGACCGCGCTCGGGCTCATCACCGACTCGCTCCGCTACTGGGTCGAGGAGATGCACGTCGACGGCTTCCGCTTCGACCTCGCCACCACGCTCACCCGGCAGGACGGCGAGGCCGAGAAGCACTCCGCGTTCCTCGACATCATCCACCAGGACCCGGTGCTCCGCGACGTCAAGATGATCGCCGAGCCGTGGGACACCGCGGGCTACCAGGTCGGCGGCTTCCCGGCGGACTGGTCGGAGTGGAACGGCAAGTACCGCGACGACCTCCGCTCGTTCTGGCGCGGCGACGAGGGCACGCTCGGCGATGCCGTGCAGCGCGTCCTCGGCTCCCCCGACGTCTACGAGGGCTCGCGCCGGTCGCCGCTCTGCTCGGTCGACTTCGTCACCGCGCACGACGGCTTCACGCTGGCCGACCTCACCATGTACGCCGAGAAGCACAACGAGGCGAACGGTGAGGACAACAACGACGGCGAGAGCAACAACACCTCGTTCAACGGTG
The DNA here is from genome assembly GCF_003234145.1 of Curtobacterium sp. MCPF17_011. NCBI lineage: Bacteria > Bacillati > Actinomycetota > Actinomycetes > Micrococcales > Microbacteriaceae > Curtobacterium > Curtobacterium sp. MCPF17_011. Next base: position 47,209 of record NZ_QKSK01000006.1, on the reverse strand, counting down.
GCATCGAGGGGCCGACCGACGACGAGAGCGTCAACGACTACCGCAACCGCCAGCGCCGGAACTTCCTCGGCACGCTCCTGCTCTCGGCCGGCGTGCCGATGATCCTGGGTGGGGACGAGATCGCCCGCTCGCAGGGCGGCAACAACAACGCCTACTGCCAGGACGACGAGATCTCGTGGTTCGACTGGGCCGCCGCCGACGAGGACCTGCTGGCCTTCACCACCGCGGCGATCGCCTTCCGCAAGCAGCACGTCGCCCTGCGCCCGGAGTGGTACCGCACCGCGCCCGGTCTGTCGCCGTCGACGGTGTCCGTGCTCCGCGCCGACGCGAACGACTTCGAGGACGGCGACTGGACCGACGGCGGCAACCGCGCCGTGATCCTGGTGCTCGAACAGGGCGACGACAGCGTCGCGGTGCTGATGAACGCCTCCGAGACGACCGTCGAGTTCACGCTGCCGGAGCGTGCGGACGGCCGTCCGTGGTCGCTCGGCCTGTCGAGCGACCCCGACCAGGCCGTGGACGGCGAGGCGACCACGCTGCTCGTCCGCGACGCCTCCTTCACCGCCCTGCAGTGACACCGGAGGACAGTGGAGCGATGAGCCAGTACGAGAAGCACGATCCGATCACCCTGTACCCGGTCCCGCCGTTCCCGAAGCAGGAGCAGTCGCTGCCCGGGGCCGCGTGGAAGATGGACCCGAAGCCGGACCACGGCGAGGAGAGCTACGTCGGCAAGGGCCGGCTGGAGGGCTTCCGCGGCATCGTGACGGGTGCCGACTCCGGCATCGGCCGCGCCGCCGCGATCGGCCTCGCTCGGGAGGGCGCCGACCTGGTGCTCTCCTACCTGCCCGACGAGCAGCAGGACGCGGAAGAGGTCCGCGACCTGCTCCAGGCCGAGGGCCGGACGATCGTGCTGTTCCCCGGCGACATCTCCGACGAGCAGTACTGCACCGATCTGGTGCAGAAGGGCGTCGACGAACTCGGCGGCCTCGACACGCTCGTCATGGTCGCCGGTCGGATGGACAGCAACGACGACATCCTGACCCTCGACACGTCGATGTTCGACTCGACCTTCAAGACGAACATCTACTCGCTGTTCTGGCTGACGAAGGCCGCGGTCCCGCACCTGGAGCCCGGCTCGACGATCGTCACGACGGGCTCGATCCAGGCGTCCACCCCGTCGCCGGACAAGATCGACTACGCCGTCTCGAAGGGTGCGATCAAGCTCTTCACCGAGGCGGTCGCCCAGCAGCTCGCGCCGAAGGGCATCCGCGTCAACTCGGTCGCCCCGGGTCCGGTGTGGACACCGCTGCAGCCGGGTTCGGACGACGCCGAGACAGTGTCGACGTTCGGGCAGCAGGCGCCCTTCGGGCGTCCGGGTCAGCCCGCCGAGCTGGCCGCGGCGTACGTCCACCTGGTCAGTCCAGAATCGAGCTACCAGTCCGGTTCGACGATCACCGTCGCGGGCGGCACGCCCGCCTTCTGACCGACGTCCGAGTCCGGCCAGCACTGCGAAGGAGCACACGATGAGCAACGACACCACGGCGCACGACCCCGAGGGCACGCCGAAGCCGGACGGCCTCGGCGACGACGGGACCGTCCCCAACGAGCCCGAGGGCGTGGCCGCCGGGTTCGTCGGTGACGACTCGCACTTCAACCCGGAAGAGGACGCCACCGACGGTGACGCCGCTGCGGGCGACGCAGACGCCTGACCGGACGGTGCACACGCGCTGACCACATGACGGGAGGCCCGGTACCAGCTGGTACCGGGCCTCCCGTCATGTGTGCGCCGTGGTGCGCTCAGTGGTGCCCGTGCACCTTCGCGTGGCCGAGCCCGCGGCGCATCAGCGCCCGGTTGACCGGGACCGTGACGACGAAGGCCAGCGTGAGGGAGAGCGCCAGCGACGCCCAGAACAGCCACTGGTCGAGCTGCGCGTCCAGGGCGCCCGGGATCGCGACGACGACCGTGTTGTCGATGACCTCCATCACCGCGATGGACACCGTGTCGGCGGCGAGCGCCACCCGGACCGCCGCCCGGAGCGACAGCCCGGAGCGGAGCACTCCGCGCATCGTCAGGGCGTAGCCGAACACGAAGGCCAGCACGATCGACAGCGCCACGGTGCCGGCGTCGTGCAGCCCCGTGGCCGTGCCGATGACCATGCCGAGGACCTCGCCGATCGCGCAGCCGGTCAGGCAGTGCAGCGTCGCCTGGGCCGCCGTCGACCACGTGGTGGTGCCGCTGTGTCCGCCCATGTCGCCGGTGTGTCCGCTCATCGTGCGCTCCCGTCGACCGACCGGAAGCGGCGGAGGCGCAGGCTGTTCGTCAGCACGAACACCGACGACAGCGCCATGGCGGCACCCGCGATGACGGGGTTCATCAGCCCGGCCATCGCGAGCGGGATCGCCGCGACGTTGTAGGCGAAGGCCCAGAACAGGTTCGTCCGGATGGTGTGGAGCGTGCGGCGCGACAGCCGGACGGCGTCGACGGCGGCCCGGAGGTCGGCACGGACCAGGGTGATGTCCGCGGCCTCGACGGCGGCGTCCGTCCCGGTGCCCATCGCGATGCCCAGGTTCGCGGCGGCGAGCGCGGCGGCGTCGTTCACGCCGTCGCCCACCATGGCGACGGTGCGACCGGCGGCCTGCAGTTCCGTGACGACGCGGTACTTGTCCTCGGGTCGGACGCCGGCAGTCACCCGGCCGATGCCGACCTCGGCCGCGACACGGTGCGCGACCCCGGCCGCGTCCCCGGTCAGGAGCATGGTGTCGAGGCCGAGCTCCTGCAGCCGGCGGACGGCCTCGGCCGCGCCGGGCGCGACGGTGTCGGCGACGACGACGAGCCCGCGGACCCGGCCGTCCCACGCCACCGCGACCGTGGTGCGCCCGGCCTGCTCGGCATCGGTGACGGCGACGGCCAGCGACCCGGGCATCGGGACGGCCCACTGGTCGGCGAGCCAGGACGGTCGACCGACGAGCACGAGGACACCGTCCACGCCGGCCTGCACGCCGAGGCCGGCGCTCGACGCGAACGACTCCGGTCGTGGCACGTCCGGGACGGCAGCGACGAGTGCCCGGGCGATCGGGTGCTCGGAACCGGACTCGGCGGCGGCCGCGGCGCGGAGGACGGCGTCGGCGTCCTCGCCCTCGGCGGGCAGGACGTCGGTGACCCGCATCGTGCCGGTGGTGACCGTGCCGGTCTTGTCCAGCAGGACGGTGTCGATCCGGCGGGTGGCCTCGAGGACCTGTGGGCCGCGGATGAGGATCCCGAGCTGGGACCCGCGGCCGGTGCCGACCAGGAGCGCCGTCGGTGTCGCGAGGCCGAGCGCGCAGGGGCAGGCGATGACGAGCGTCGCGACGGCGGCGGTCAGGGCGGCCTCGACGTCCCCGGTGAGCACGAGCCACCCGACCAGGGTCAGTGCGGCGAGCCCGAGCACGACGGGGACGAACACCCCGGAGACCCGGTCGGCCAGGCGCTGGACGTCGGCCTTGCCGGTCTGCGCCTCGGTCACGAGCTTGCCGATCCGGGCGAGCTCGGTGTCCGCACCGACCCGGACGGCCTCGATGGTGAGCAGCCCGCCGACGTTGACGGTCGCGCCGGTCACCGCGGCGCCGGGGCCGACCTCGACGGGGACGCTCTCCCCCGTCATGACGCTCGTGTCGACGACGCTGGTCCCGTCGACGACGGTGCCGTCGGTGGCGATCCGCTCACCGGGTCGGACGACGAACCGGTCGCCGACACGGAGGGACGCGGCCGGGACCTCGACCTCCCGACCGTCGCGGAGCACCCGGGCGGTGCTGGCGCCGAGGGCGAGCAGCGCACGCAGGGCGGCGCTGGACCGGGTCTTCGCGCGGCCCTCGGCGTACCGGCCGGCGAGCAGGAACACGGTCACGGCGGCGGCGACCTCGAGGTACGGCTCGGGCGCGGCACCACGGGGCGCGGTGAACGCGAAGGTCATGTGCATGTCGGTCCCACCGGCGCCGCCGAACACGAGCGCCCACACCGACCAGAGTCCGGCGGCGACGATGCCCAGGCTGACGAGGGTGTCCATCGTCGCGGTGCCGTGCCGGGCGTTCAGTGCTGCGGCCCGGTGGAAGGGCCAGGCACCCCAGGTCGCCACCGGGGCGGCGAGCACGAGCGCGACCCACTGCCACCAGGGGAACTGGAACGCGGGGACCATCGACAGCGCGACGACCGGGACCGCCAGGACGGTGGAGACGACCAAGCGTCGTCGGAGCGGGGCGAGGGCGTCCACGTCGCGCTGCTCGGGCTCGGGGCGGTGTGCTCCGTAGCCGGCCTGCTCGACGGTCGCGATGGCGTCGTCGACCGCGGTGCCGTCGGGCAGCGAGACCGTCGCGGTCTCGGTGGCGTAGTTCACGGTCGCCGACACCCCGGGCATCCTGTTGAGCTTGCGCTCGATGCGGTTCGCGCACGAGGCACACGTCATGCCCTCGATCGCGAGCTCGACCGCGGGAGCAGGTGCCGCCACCGGGGTCAGCGCTCCGCCAGGGTGTAGCCGGCGTCCTCGACCGCAGCGTCGACGGCCGTGCCGTCCAGGGGTGCGGTGCTCGTCACGGTCGCGGTGGAGCGGCCGCCGGCGACCAGGTCGACCTGCACGTCGGTCACGCCCGGCAACTCACGGAACGCCTCGTCGATGCTCATGACGCAGTGCTCACACGTCATGCCGTCGATGGCGTAGGTCACGGTCTGCTGCTCGGTCATCGGTCCTCCTCGTGTCGCCCGTCGGGCGGGTACGATGTGCGCATACCCATGGGGGGTACCTTTACCGTAACGCCGACGACGAGGATGTGTTCCCGATGAGTGACGAGACAGCACAGCATGCGCACCACCACGGCTACATCTCCGCGAAGGACGACTACCGCAAGCGGCTGCGCCGGATCGAGGGCCAGGCGCGTGGGCTGCAGCGCATGGTGGAGGACGAGGAGTACTGCATCGACATCCTCACCCAGGTGTCCGCGATGACGAAGGCGTTGCAGGCGGTGTCGATGGGCCTGCTCGAGGACCACCTGCGCCACTGTGTCACCGACGCGGTGGCCCAGGGCGGCGATCAGGCCGAACAGAAGATCCAGGAAGCGACACTGGCCATCAAACGCCTCGTCCGGTCCTGACGGCTCCGCTTCGTGTACTGCTGGGTTCTCCCACCAAACCGACTGCTGGTCCACTCCGAATGTCCTGCGAGGCGCATGGCAACCGACCGCGTCGACTCCTGACGAAAGGTTCCTTCATGACCACCAACGCATCGACCCGCACCGACCACGGCTACGGCCGCACGCTCACGCAGAAGGGCGCGCTGGTCTTCGGCGTCGTCTTCCTCATCGTCGGCATCGCCGGCTTCATCCCCGGCCTGACCATGGACATGGGCAGCATGATGGCCGCCGGCAACGACTCGAACGCGCAGCTCCTGGGCCTGTTCCAGGTCTCCGTCCTGCACAACATCGTGCACCTGCTGTTCGGCATCGTCGGCCTCATCGCCGCCCGCTCGCACGGCTTCTCCCGCCAGTACCTGCTCGTCGGCGGCATCATCTACGCCGTGCTCTTCATCTACGGCCTGTTCACCGCCGGCATGGAAAGCGCCGCGAACTTCGTGCCGCTGAACAGCGCCGACAACGTGCTGCACCTGATCCTCGCCGTCGCGATGATCATCCTCGGCATCGTCCTGCCGCGCGCCGGAGCCCGTACCGCCCGCTGAACACGCTGACGGTCCGCGCACCGCGCTGGCGCATGACGGGAGGCCCGTGACCATCTGGTCACGGGCCTCCCGTCATGCGGTCCGGCCGTGCGACGTCGCACGGCCGCTCCGTCGTCAGCCCTGCGGCGGCGAGTACAGCTGCAGGTCGTTGCCCTCGCTGTCCTTGAAGGGGATGATCTTGCCCCACGGGTGCTCGCTGATCTCGCCCTGGATGTCGGCACCGCGCTCCTTGAGCGAGGCGACCTCGTCCTCGATGCTGCCGTCCGGCTGGAACGAGACGACCGCGCCGCCGTCGCTCGACTGGCTGGCGGACTCGCGTCCGTTGAGCCCGATCATCAGACCGCCGGCGTCGATCTCGCTCCAGTCGTCGGACTGGTCCTTGACCGTGAGACCGAGCGTGTCGCGGTAGAACGCGACGGCGCGCTCCATGTCGCTGACCGGGACCCAGACTGCTGCGACTCCACTTGCCATGGTGTTTCCTCTCGTCGTGGTGTGCCCTGGACGCTAGGCCGCGTGGTGTCCGCGACGACCCAGCCGCGAGCGGGTTCGGGGTACGCCCAGCACGACGGCGGAGGCTCGGGTGATCGCCACCGTCGGTGCGCGGACCCGACGGGAGGACGACCATGACCGAGATCGTGCACGTGGTGCTCGTGGACTGGGACGGCGAGGACGGGACCGCACCGGAACGCGCGAGCGCCCTGGTCGCGGAACACCTGCCGACCATCGACGGGGTCGTGTCCGTGACGTCCGGGCCGAGCGTCAGCCCCGAGGGACTCGAGGGCGGCTTCGACTGGGCGCTCGTCGTCCGCTTCCGCGACGCCGCTGCGCGGGACGCGTACCTGCCGCACCCGGCGCACCAGCCGGTGGCGGACCACATCGGGGCGCGGAGCGCGCGGGTGGTCGTCTTCGACGTCGCGGCCTGACTGGACAGACGGAGGGGAGGCCCGTGGCGGTGTCGTCACGGGCCTCCCGTCCGTCGTCAGGGGCGGCCGTCCTCCGCGTCCACGACACCGGGCGTCGGGGTCGTGCCGCTGAAGTCGTCGCGCATCGTGCCGACGCCGCGCTGCGGGTGTGCGCGGTCGAGGTGCTTCGCCCGCGACGCCTTCCGCGGCTCAGGGTCGGTGTGCATGGCGGTGTTCCGGTCCTCCTGCAGGGCGGTCTGCACCTCGCCCTCACGGTTGAACGACCACATCAGCATCGGGTCGCCGACCGGCAGCGGATCGGCCTCGTGCCCGCCCATCGGTGCGCTGTGCCAGGTGTGCCAGGTCTTGCCGTAGGAGTTGACCAGGTGGCCCATCAGCTCGGTCTCGACCGGGATCGGCAGGCCGGGGGCGACGAGCTCGCCCGAGAACACCTCGTGGTTGTGGGGGTGCCAGCACGGCTTCTCGTCCTCGGGCAGCGAGTCGAACAGCCGCTCGGACACGATGTACTCGATGCCGATGAGGTTGGCGTCCGCGGTGTTGCCGTCGAACAGCACGCACTGCAGCATCTCGGCGTTCACCACCTTGCAGTAGTGGTGCGCCTCCATCTGCACGTCGGGCTCGCCCTTCACGCAGTGGAACCCGACGACGTAGACGTCGAACCCCTTCAGGGGGTCCGTCGGTTGCAGCAGGTCGGCACCACGGTCGAGGAGGGCGAGACGGAAGCCCCCGTCCTCGCCGGGCGGCCGGACCCCCGTCGAACGGTCGTGGACGGCGGGGTTCCGGGGCACCGGTCAGCCCTCCTCGGGCTCCGCCGGCTCGCCGCCGGAGTCCACGTCGCTGTCCTGCTGGGGGTCCTCGGTGGCGTTCCCCGAGGCGGAGCCGTCGGGCAGGTCCTCGGTGCGCTGGGCCTCCTGGTCGGTCACGCCGTCCGGGCCGGTTCCGTTCGTTGCATCGCTCATGCGGCGGACGCTACGCGCGTCGTGGTGCGCGGGAGGTCAGTCGTCCTGCCCGCACCGGGTCAGTCGTCCCGACGGCCGGTGCGCAGGCCCTCGAACTGGTCGTCGCGCCACTCGCCCTCGACGGGCGCGCCACCCACCGCCGCCTGCTCCCGGGCGCGGAGTTCGACACGGCGGATCTTGCCGGACACGGTCTTCGGCAGCGCACCGAACTCGACCCGGCGCACCCGCTGCCAGGCGGGCATCGCGGTCCGGGCGTGCGCCAGGATGCTCCGCGCGGTCTCTGCGGTCGGCTCCCACCCGGCGGCGAGCGTGACGTACGCCTTCACGACGTTGAGCCGTGATTCGTGCGGGGCCGGGACGACGGCGGACTCGGCGACCGCGGGGTGCTGGAGCAGGGCGCTCTCGACCTCGAACGGCGACACCTTGTAGTCCGAGGACTTGAAGACGTCGTCGGTGCGCCCGACGAACGTCAGCGAACCGTCCTCGTGTCGGGTGGCGACGTCACCGGTGTGGAAGAACCCACCGCGCAGGGCGTCGTCGGTCCGCTCGGGGGCATCGAGGTACCCGGCCATCAGGTTGACCGGCCGGGTGGTCAGGTCCAGGCAGACCTCGCCCTCGGTGACACCCGGCGCTCCGGTCACCGGGTCCAGGAGCTCGATCGCGACGCCGGGCAGGCCGTGGCCCATCGCCCCGGGGTGGACGGTGTCACCGGGGGCGTTGCCGACGATCGCGGTGGTCTCGGTCTGGCCGTAGCCGTCACGGATCGTCCGACCCCAGGCCTCCTCGACCATCCGGATCACCTCGGGGTTGAGGGGCTCACCGGCGGAGACGACCTCGCGCAGTGCACGTGGGCGGGCGCCGAGGTCGGCCTGGATGAGCAGGCGCCACACGGTCGGCGGAGCGCAGAACGAGGTGACCTCGGCCCGCTCGAGCTGGTGCAGCAGGGCGGCCGGGTCGAAGCGCTGCTGGTTGTGGACGAAGACGGTGGCCTCGGCGATCCAGGGCGCGAAGAAGCAGCTCCATGCGTGCTTGCCCCAGCCGGGGGAGCTGATCGCCAGGTGCACGTCGCCCGGCTGCAGCCCGATCCAGTACATGGTCGTGAGGTGCCCGACCGGGTACGAGGTCTGCGTGTGCACGACCATCTTCGGCTTGTCGGTCGTGCCCGAGGTGAAGTACACCAGGCACGGGTCGGAGGCCGCGGTCACGACCTCCGGGCGCCACTCGTCGGCGGGCGCGGGCTCGCCGAGGTCGGCCGGGTAGGTCGTCCAGCCCTCCGCACTGCCGCCGACGACGATGCGCGTGAAGTCACCCGTGACGTCGGCGTACTTCGGGGTCTCGCGGAAGGTCGTGACCACGTGGGCGACCCGTCCGCGGTCGATCCGGTCCTGCAGGTCCGCGGCCCCGAGCATGGTCGAGGTCGGCAGGATCACGGCGCCGACCTTCATCACCGCGAGCATCGACTCCCAGAGCTCGAGCTGGTTGTCGAGCATGAGCAGGACGTGGTCGCCCTTGCCGACGCCGAGGTCGTGCAACCGTGCCGCCAGTCGGTCCGAGCGCGCGGACATCTCGGCGTAGGTGGTGTGCGACTCGCGGCCGTCCTCCTCGACGATCACGAGCGCTTCGCGGTCGTTGCCCTGCGCGATGACGTCGAACCAGTCGATCGCCCAGTTGAACGTCTCGCCGACGTCGGGCCAGCGGAAGTCCCGGCGTGCCGCGGCACTGTCGGACCGGGCGTGCAGCAGGACGTCTCGGGCGGCGCGGAAGGCGGAGGCAGGTTCGGTGCGCATCCTCTGACCTTGCCCCATCCCGCTCGGGATGCCCAGCAGGACACAGTCGATAGCGCATCCGAACATGGCGAGTCAACCCCTCGCGGACAGGACGCCGGCGTCCGTACCGTTTCGGATGGTGTGCTCTGTCTGCGCGCCCGGACGGGAAGGACGCGGATGACCACGATCGACGACACCGTGCCCGACCGGGCGGCAGCCGACGACCGCAGCACCGTCCGCATCGAGGCGATCGGCGGTTCTCCCGACACCGCTGTGGTGGACCTCAGTGGGTTCTACGCGGGACGGCACTGGTCCGCGCGGACCACGGACCGACCCTTCTCGTACCGCTACACGGCGGTGGGCGATGCCGACGTCACGCTCCGTCGCTCACAGATCTCCGGATCGATCCGCGGCCTGATCGGCGCGTCCGACGACTACATCGTGCAGTGGCTCACCGCCGGCAACGGGATCCCCGACGTCGTGCACGACCGCGTCCCGATGGCCGGCGACGTCCCGATGCTGTTCCCGACCGCCCGCGAGTTCGTGTTCGAGTACGAGGACTACGACCAGCGCGTGGTCCACATGTCCCGCCGACTGGTGCACGAGGTCGCGGACGAGCTGTTCCACACCGGACAGGTCCCCGACCTCGGCATCGACCACCTGCGCACCCTCGACCCCGCCGCCGTGACGCGGTGGCGGAACAGCCTGGCCCTGCTGTCCCGCGAGCTCCGCGTCGGCGGTGTGGACAGCCTCCTGTGGCACACGTTGACCCGCGGGACGGCCGCCGCGTTCCTCGGGATGTACCCGCCGACCGTCACCGCGCTGCCGCCCGCCGTGCTCCTGCCCCGCCGCGCACGCCTGCGCGCCGCGGTCGAGTTCGTGCACGAGCACGTCGCCGAGCCCCTCAACGTCTCGGACGTCGCCCGGGCCGCGGGGCTCAGCGTCCGCGCCACCCAGGAGGCCTTCCAGCGGCACATCGGGATGACCCCGCTCCGCTACCTGCAGCACGTGCGACTCGAACGGGTGCGACGGGAGTTGCTGGAGACGGACGCGACGACGGGATCGGTGCAGGCGATCGCCCGAGCGTGGGGGTTCGCGCACCTCGGCCGGTTCTCCGCCGCGTACCGGAACGCCTACGGCGAGTACCCGCGGAACACCCTGCGGCGCTGACGGCGGGGGCGGCAGCGCCCGCTTCGTCCCGTCTCAGTCGAAGTCGTCGAACTCCTCGGCACGGTGGTCAGGGTCCTCGTGCACCGGCCGGACCGGCCCGGCCAGCACCGCCAACCGCCGTACGTGCTCGATGAACTCCGCGTCGTCGACGCCTGCGTCGTCGACGCCTGCGTCGTCGCTGCCCGCGTCGTCGCTGCCCGCGTCGTCGCTGTCCGCGTCACGTACGTCGTCCGCTCCGGGCCCGAGGGTGATCTGGCTGGCCGGACCGAGCAGCAGCGTCTCGATGCTCGGTCGTCCGCGCTCGTCGACCGTCGGCACGTCGACCGTGTCGGTCTTCCGGTTCGCCCCGAGGACGGCGGCGTACCTGATGACGGCGTCGGCGGCACCGTCCGTGGTCCGGATCGCCCGGCCGGCGTAATGGATGTCCTTCACCGCCCCAGTGAACGCACCGACGATGGATCCGGTCCCAGGCTCCGACGACCGGTCGTGGAACACGCAGGGGCTCCCCGGTGTTGCAACCGGTACTGTCGCAGCCAGCGTCACGAACCACGGAGGTACCGATGACCACCACCGAGACCGCGATCCTCGCCGGCGGATGTTTCTGGGGAGCACAGCAGCTGCTCCGCCGACGCCCGGGCGTCATCAGCACACGCGTCGGCTACTCCGGCGGCGACGTCCCCAACGCCACCTACCGCAACCACGGCACGCACGCCGAGGCCGTCGAGATCGTCTTCGACCCCTCGGTGATCTCGTACCGGGAACTCCTCGAGTTCTTCTTCCAGATCCACGACCCGTCCACCAAGGACCGGCAGGGCAACGACGTGGGTGTCAGCTACCGTTCGGCGATCTTCTTCGCCTCGGACGAGCAGCGTGACGTCGCGCTCGACACCATCGCGGACGTCGACGCCTCGGGCATCTGGCCGGGCAAGGTCGTCACCGAGGTCGCGCCGGCCGGCCCGTTCTGGGAGGCCGAGGAGGAGCACCAGGACTACCTCGAGAAGGACCCCTACGGGTACACGTGCCACTTCGTGCGCCCGAACTGGGTGCTCCCGAAGCGCAGCGAGACGGCCGCCACGGCCTGACGCCAAGCGCGAGTAGAAACGGAACGGGAGGCCCGGTACCAGCTGGTACCGGGCCTCCCGTCCGTCGCACGGCGAGATCCGCCTACAAGAAGAGCCTTCGGTCACCGCCGCGGTGCCGCTCACGTCGTCCGGTCTGACATCGCGCCTCCCCGCAGCCGAGGACCTGAAGCGATTCAGTCCTTCGACATCCGCACGGTGGCTGTGGTACCCGCGATCGTCACGGGGAAGCTGATCTCCTGGTCGTCGTAGACGAAGTCCTTCGTGGGATCAGTGGAGGCCAGGAGGGCCGAAGCCGTCGCCGCCTCATCGCGCTTCGACGTCCACGTGTACTTTTCGGATCCGTCGGTCGGCGGCGTATACGTCCCGACCCAGAAGAGGGACCTGGTGTCACCGTTGTCCGTCACGAACTCCACCGTGATGGTGTCTGCCGTGATGGTTGCGCTGGTGTACCCGTCCGCACTCGCTGAGTTGTTCTGCTTCCAGGTACCGACGAGATCAGGCGCGGTGGGAGTGGGAGTGGGAGTGGGAGTCGACGTCGAAGTGTCCGCCGCCGCGGTCGAGGACTGCTTCGAGTCGGCACCGGAATTCGTTGAACCAGCGGCGCTGCACCCGCTCAGGACGAGAACTGCAGCGATCATGACCGGTCCGAACATGCGCTTCATGCGAAGTACCCGGAGACGCCCACGACGAAGCTGTCGCAGGGCGAGTCGTAGAGATCGTGGCTGAACGAGACCGTCCCGTCGGGTGCAACATCGCCGGTTTCTGTTGCGAAGTCCATCGTGCCAGCGGACGAGAGTGCGCCGTCGGTGAAGCAGTAGACGTCCACCGCGTACGGCCCGGACAGCGGCTTGCCTGTGGAATTCACCGCTGAACCGATTATGGCGGAGCCGTTGTTGTCAGCCTGGGTGACCTTGAGGGGCGCAGTGTTGAACGACGAGTTGTCGGCAGGCATCGTGGAGGCCCGGAAGTCGTACTGCGCACCGGACTCCGGGAGCGACTTGACGTCCTCCAAGTAGAGGTAGCTGAACCCCATTTCCCCGGGCTTGACGTGCGCGGGCACCGTGCCTTGGCTGGCTCCGGTCGCGACCACCTTGCCGTCCACGGTGGCGGTCCCGGTGAAGTCGATGTGCGAGATCGTCGCAGCAGTGTTGTTGCGGAACGCGAAGGGCAACGTGCCTCCGCCGAGCACCGCGTTGTCGCGCTTCAGTGCCGCAGTGGACACGACCGAGACGGCACCAGCCTCACCAGCGTCCAACGTCGGCGTGACGTTCCCCGCGAGGTACCCGCTGGCGTTGAAGGGGAGCGCAGCGACCGTGCTCGCAGCCGACTTCGTCGGCACTGGCGCACTCGACGACTGGTCGCTGGATGAGCCCGACGACGCCGACTGGTCGGCGACGGAGCCCGCCGGGACGTTGGATGCAGCGGTACTGCAGCCGCTCACGACCAGGACCACGGCCCACCCCAACGAGATCGAGACGAGCACCTTCTTGCTGAACATGACGATGACGATCCTTTATTGAGACTGTGTCAATGCTTCGGGCTCGCTCACGGTAGCTCCTGCTCGGTCCCTCTCAACGGGGCGGGCACCTGTTCTGGGGGAACATTGCGTGCTCCCGCAACGCTGCACACCCGTTCTCCGGACAAAGAGCTCGCGTATTCGACGGACGGGAGGCCCGGTACCAGCTGGTACCGGGCCTCCCGTTCCGTCGTCGGTCGCGTCTACCGCGCGCGCGTCGCGCCGATCGCCCACACCCGCGGCGGCTCCGCGCCGTTCACGGCGTGGTCGCCGACGATCCGCGCCTTGAAGACCCACGGGTTGTGGCTGCCCGCGGTCCGGGCGTTCCGCCAGTGCCGGTCCAGGTTCTTCGTCGTGCTGACGCCGGACGCGGCGAGCGCGTCGAACAGGTGCGAGGTCGCCTGGGTCGCGAGCGACGTGAGTGCGACCTGCGCCTGCGCGGTCGCGAGTTCGGCACGGTCGTTCCGGCGCTCGTCCTCGGCCTCGTCCAGGGCTGCTCCCTCGTACGCGGCCTGCAGCGCCTCCGCTGCCCGGTCGACGATCGCGGCGGCGGCGAAGCCGGCGGACGAGACCTCGCCGACGACCTGCAGGATCTGCGGGTCGGCGGCGAAGGTGTCGGCGTTGCCGTGTGAGAAGACGCGGTTGCGGGTGCGGACGGCGAGGGCGACCTCCCGTTCGGCGGCCAGGACCGACCCGGCCAGGACCGCCAGCAGCACCCCCTGGTAGAAGGCGGTCTGGTACTTGAACCGGTCATCGAACAGGGTGACCGCGTCCGGCTCCACGCGCGCGTCGACGAAGGTGCTCGTGCCGGAGCCGGTGGTCTGCTGACCGAAGCCGTCCCAGTCGTCGCCGTGGGTGACACCGTCCTGGTGGGCGTCGACGATCGCGATCACCCGCTCGCCGGTGTCGGTGCGCTCGGCGTAGGTGTCGATCCAGTCCGCGAAGACGCTCCCCGTGGAGTAGTACTTCTGCCCGCTGATCCGGAACGTGCCGTCGGGCTGCGGGGTGACCTTCGTGATGACGTCGCCGATCTGCACGGCGCCGACCTCGGTCCACGAGTTGCCGGCGATCTCGCCGCGGCCGAAGCGGTCGAGCCAGCGCGCCCGCTCCCCCGAGCGGCCGACCAGACGGTCCTCGACCAGGGCGAAGTGGCCGCGGAGGGCCTGCGGGATGTTGCTGTCGGCGGCGGCGAGCTCCGTCAGCAGCCGGAACAGCTGCGGCAGCGTGGCACCGGCGCCGCCGTGCTCGACGGGGACCCGCAGGGCGCCGAAGCCGGCGGCGGCGAGTTCGCGGATCTCGGCGGTCGGGAGGGTGTGGGTGCGCTCGCGTTCGGAGGCGCCGGCGGCGATCCGGTCGAAGAGCGGGCGGAAGCGCGCGGCGAGGGTCTCGTAGTCGGGCACGGTGTCGGGCACGGCGTGCGGGGTGGTGGTCGTCGTGGTCATGGTTCGTCCGATCTCGTGTGGCGGGCGGTCAGGAGGCTGCGGTCGCGCTGGGCAGGGACGCACCGGCTGGTGTGGTGGCCGGGTCGGTCGCGACGGCCCGGGTGGCCGGGTCGGTCGCGGCGGTCCGGGTGGTCGGGTCGGTCGTGCTCCGTGCGCTGCGGCGGGCCAGGGCGGCTGCGCCGCCGAACACGACCATCTCGCCGAGCACCGCGACGCCGGCGGCGGCCGGTCCCGTCGGCCAGTGGTCGGTGAGTGCGAGCAGCGCCGGCACGAGTGCGGTCAGCGGGCTCGCCAGCACCAGCGCCCACCCGGTGTACGCCGTGATGGACGCCCGGCCGAGCGCCAGGAGCACGAAGAACAGCGCCCACAGCACCGCCCATCCGGCCCACAGCACGGCGAGCACCGGGTCGTCGACGACGTGGATCGCGGCGAACACCACCGCGGCCACGGCGACGAGCCCGCAGAACCAGCCGAGCCCCGCCGATCCGAGGCCCGCGAGCGCGTCCACCCCGACGTACAGGTACGTCAGGCCGAACAGGAACGTCCCGGTGATCGCGAGCAGGGCCGGGAGCGACCCGTCGGCCGTGACTGCGACGGCGGTGCAGAGCAGCAGCTGCAGCCCGCCGATGAGGACGTTGGAGACCCCGCTGTCGCGTCCGGGGACACGTCCGAGCAGGGTGAGGCCGTTGAGGAGCAGCGCGGCCGCGGACAGGATCAAGCAGATGGAGGCCATGCCGAGAAGGTGCCACGCGGTGCGGACGAGCGGGGGAAGATGACCATCGCTTACGGAATGCTGCGGTTCGTGACGCCGCCCGCAGCGCCGGATCGTGCACGCCCCTGTGGGAGGATCGTCCGGTGGATGCCCCTCGACGACCCGTGGCCGTGGTGATCGCCGCCATGAGCGAAGAGGTCTCGGCCTTCACGGACCTGATCGGCGGCGAGCCGGTCCTGCACGGGCCGACCGGCGGCCACGACGAGCACCACCTGCTCGACGTCGACGGTTCCACGGTCGCCGTGCGCCGGAGTGGGATCGGTTTCACGAACGCCACCGCGGCAGTCGCCCACGCCTTCCACGACTTCGGCTCGGGCGTCCCGGTCATCAGCGTCGGGACCGCGGGCGGTCTCGCGCGGGACGTCCAGCTCGGCGACGTCGTCATCGGCGACTGGTACGTGAACCTCAACGCCGACGCCACGGCCTTCGGGTACGCGCTCGGCCAGGTGCCGGGCATGCCGACCGGGTTCACCGGGGACCCGGACCTCGTCCGCCGTGCGCAGGAGGTCCAGACCTCCGACGTGGTCCGTCTGGCATCGATCGGGTCGAGCGAGGTCTTCGTCACCGAGGGTCGTGCCCGCGACCTCCGTCAGGCCTTCCCGACGGTCGCCGCGGTCGACATGGAGTCGGCGGCGATCGCCCAGTTCGCCCACGTGCACGCGATGCCGTTCGTGTCGGTCCGCGGCATCAGCGACCTGTGCGCTCCGGACGGCGACGAGTTCCGGCAGCACCTCGACGACGCGGCCGCCCGGGCCGCCCGGATCGTGCACCGGCTCGTCGTCGGGTTGGCGTCGGGGACGGGTCCGCTGCCTGCTGCGTGAGCGGCACGGGTCGGCAGGACGACTGCCTCGGCAGTGCCGGCGGCCCGACTCCGTGCACCGGTGCTGAGTGGTGGGGACGCGACTCGTCCGACACCGCGACGACCGGGAGGGACGGGGGCGCCCGTCAGGCCGCCCCCGTCCCTGCTTCCGGCCTCAGGAGCCCGGCGGAACCGCCACGGACTGGCGCGCGCCGGCCCGTTCCGCACGCGGTGCGACGAGGGCCGCCACGAGGACGGCGAGCAGGAGCGGCAGCCGTTCGAGGCCGGGCCGGGACGCCACCGGCAGAGACGGTGCGAGCGGCAGCAGCAGTGCCCACAGGACGACGGGTGCGGCGACGAGGAGCCAACGCCAGCCCCGCACGTCGGCCGACCACGACCAGAGCGCCAGACCGAGGACGGCAGTCCCCAGAACGTGGGCGCCATCGAGTAGGTGTAGTCCACCGGGATGATGCCGAGCAGCGCCCAGATCTCCCACCCGCCGAACGCCACCGCGCCGAGGAGCAGCAGCACGGCGGACACCACGAGGCGCGTCCGTGGGACACGGGTGACCCGGAGCATCGTGACGACGCCGACCGCCGGCAGGACGGTCCCGAAGAGCGCCTGGATCGTGATGAAGCGGTACCACTGCCAGGACCCGCCCCCGTGGTCCCCGCCGAAGGCGAGGGTGAACGCAGCGCTGAGCAGGATCGACAGGACGACGGCGATGGTCAGGACGGGGACCGCGCCGATCATCGGGCGGGAGGTCGCGGTGGTGGTCATGGTGTTCCCCCAGGTGGAGCGGTGGTGACGGGCGCGGTGGAAGACCGCGGTGGTGAGTGCCCCGAGCGCGAGCCGGAGCGGCGAGAGGTCGAGTTCTGTGGCGTCCCGGACGTCGGCGAGCCACTGTTCTCGGCGGACCGACCGGTGACCGGCGGGCGAGAGGTCGACGGCGACCTCGACGAGGATCTCGGCGAACGTCATGAGGTCACGGTCCGACCGCTCGGGCGTCGCTCCGGTGTCTGCCTGCGGCGGAAGGCGGCACAGGCGTCGACGGCGGCGGCACGGCCGTCCGTCGTGAACTCGTAGAGCCGTCGTCGCGGCCCGGACCGCTCGGAGTCGGCCTCCCAGGTGGAGGTGATCCAGCCGCGGTCCTCGAGCCGTTCGAGGATCGGGTAGACGGTGCCTGCCGGGCGTTCGGTCGCCTTGATGACGAGCAGCCCCCACACGGAGCCGTCGTGGTCCAGGAGCGCCGCGAGCACGTCGATCGTCGAGGCGGTCACGCGGGTGAGCGGTTCCACTAGGACACCTCATGGTGCGCAGCGCGGTCGGGGCCGTGCTCGACGCCCCCGTCGGCCGCGTGGGTGATCCGGCGTCGTGTGTGCCGCATGGTCGTCTCCTCTCGGATCGAGGGGCAAGCAACCCCTCTTCTAGCTAGGTAGATTAACGATCCGGACGCAGCGGGAACAGTCGAAGACGCTCAGGGAAGTCGCTGGCGCAGTTCTTGACTGATCGGTCCAGCAGGCGTACGTTCGGGACCGATCAGTCCACTACGCGAACGGAGCTCCATCATGAACGCAGCGCTCACCGGCAAGACCGCACTGGTGACCGGCGGCACCTCGGGGATCGGCGAGGCGGTCGTCCGTCGCTTCGTCGACGAGGGCGCCCACGTCTTCGTCACCGGCCGTCGGCAGGCGCAACTCGACGCCGTCGAGGCCGAGTTCGGCGACGCCGTCACCGCGGTCCGGGCGGACGCCTCCGACCCGGCCGACGTGCTCACGCTCTTCGAGGTGATCGCAGCGCGCGGCACCGGACTCGACGCGGTGCACGCCAATGCCGGACTGGGCGAGTTCAAGCCACTCGCCGAGGTGACGGCCGAGGACATCGACATCGCCTTCGCGACGAACGTGCGCGGCACCACGCTGACGATCCAAGGCGCCCTGCCCCTGCTGAACGAGGGTGCCGCGATCGTCGTGACCGGCTCGACCGCGGCGTCCGGCACGGAGCGTGACTTCGGGCTCTACGGCGGTTCCAAGGCGGCAGTCGCGGCGATGACGCGCACGTGGGCGGCCGACCTGGCTCCTCGAGGGATCCGCATCAACACCATCGTCCCCGGCCCCACCGAGACGCCCGGCCTCAAGGGCCTCGCGCCGAGCGACCCGGACGCCCTCCTGGCGCAGATCGCCTCCTCGGTCGCGCTCGGTCGACTGCTCCGGCCCGAGGAGATCGCCGCCACCGTCCTGTTCCTGGTCTCGGACCAGAGCTCGGGCATGACCGGCAGCGAGGTCCTGGTCGACGGCGGCGCCTCGATCGTCTGACGGCGAGGCCGGCGCCGGACCGGGCTCGGGTGGTGCACCACCCGAGCTGGGGCCATGCCCGCTGCGTCATGATGGTCATGACAGCCCCGCAGCAGACCAGGAGGACGACCGTGCCGAGACCTCGGACGTTCGACGAAGCCGACGTCGTCGCACGCGCCCGGAAGGCGTTCGCCGAGACGGGCTACGCCGGGACGTCCCTCGACACCCTCCTCGAGGCCACCGGTCTCGCGCGACAGAGCCTCTACAACGCCTTCGGCGGCAAGAAGGAACTGTTCATGCGGGCGTTCCTCAGCGACGCCGCCGAGGCGGTCGATGCCGTCGAGTCGATCCGCCACGGCTCGGACAGCCCGATCGGGCGGATCCGGGCGCAACTCGTGAAGGTCGCCGTCGAACACGGGGAATCGCAGGCTCCGCCGTCCCTCTTCACGAAGGCCGCCGTCGAGCTGGCGACGCAGGACGCCGAGGTCGCCGCCACCGTCGCTGCCTCGTTCGACGCCATGCGGGACCACTACGGCGCCTGCATCGCCGAGGCGCAGGACGCCGGGGAGATCGAGGGCACAGCCGACTCCGGCTCGTTGGGAGCGTACTTCTGCGCGGTCATCGAGGGGATCTCCACCCTCGGCGGATCCGGCGTCTCCCGCGCGACGCTGCTCGACATCGGGCTGACCAGCCTCGCCGCGGTCCCGATCACCGACCTGGGACGCGAGCACCTCGGCACGTCGGACGGCGACTGGTCCTGACGGACGAAGGCGTCACGGCGACGACAACGCGTTCCCCGTGAGCAGACGGGAGGCGCGGTGCCACCTGGCACCGCGCCTCCCGTCTGTCAGACGACCTTCCCGCGTCGCGATCAGCGACCGGCGAGCTCGTCGTCGGTGACGTGTTCCTTCCACGTCGTCGCGACGCTCGGGTCCTCACCGAGTTCGAGGAACGCGATGTGCTCCATGAAGCCGTCCTCGGGGGCCGAGTGGAAGTGCTCCTCGCCCGGGGCCGTGTACAGGGTCTGCCCGGCGTGGACCTCGATGATCTCGCCGTCGCGCGTCCCGAACCGAGCGATGCCGGCGGTGACGTGCAGGTACTGACCCTTCTCGTGGGAGTGCCACGCGGTGCGGGCGCCGGGCGCGAACCGGACGAGCGCCGCGGTGGCGTGCTGGCCCGCCTCGTGCGGGGCGACGATCATGTCCACCCAGACGTCGCCCGCGAACTGCTCCGGCGGGTTCTTCTGGGTCGGGGTGTGGGGTTCGATGTTCATGCCTGTTCCTTTCCGTTGTCGGCGGGAGCGCCGTCGTTGACGGCGGCGAGGCCGTTGCGGGTGCGGGGTAGCCGACGTACGGCACGAGGACGGTGAGCACGTCGAGCAGGTCCTGCCGGGTGTTGCCGACGTTGCGGTTCATCGCGACGTGTCCGGCGACCTGGGCATCGGCACCGCCGAGGCCGACGAGGACCGCGAACGTCAGGAGCTCGCGGCGCTGCACGTCCAGTCCGGTGCGGGTGTAGTAGTCACCGAAGCAGTTGCCGGACAGGAACTCCTGGACGTGGACGGCATCGGCGGGAGCGATCTCGCTCTGCGTCGCCCGTCCGACGGCGAGCTGCATCGTCAACCGGTCCGCGCGGGACAGCGAGGTGTGGCGGAGTACCTCGTCGAAGGCGAAGTCCTGGGAGAGCTCGATGAACTCGGGGCCCGTCGTGGCGAGGTCGGACGGGCTGCCGGAAAGGACCGTCACCACCTCCTGCCGTGCCGCGTCACGGATGGGCATGGTGCTGTTCCCTTCCTCGCCGGCCGCCACCTGCGCGACCGTGTCCCACGGTAGGCCGAGGCGCTGCGCGGAGAGATGCTCCACCAGAGCACCCCTCCGCGACCACGAAGCTCGTACGGTCGTCCACCATGACCAGCAACCGCAACCAGACCCTGCTCCGTCCGCGCTCCCTGCGACGCGTCGCGGGCATCCCGGTCGTGCTCGCCGTCGCGGTACTGCTCGCTGGATGCACCTCAGCCTCCCAAGCGGGCAGGTCCGGCTCCGCCCCCGGGGACACCTCGACCGGCAGCCGTTCGGCAACGGCCGAGGCCACCGACAACTCCGCGGGTGGCGGTCCAGCAGGGCGCCGGTGATGACGACTCTGGGCGTGGTTCCACCGCCCGTCGGGTTCAACAGGATCTGGCTCGAGGCGGAGCCCATCGAGCACGTCCACGCAGCATGACCGACCCCTGCGGGAGAGCACGACATCGAGCTGGTCGTCGCGTTCACCCGAACGTTCGACGCTCGGATCGGGAGAGAACGAAGGCCCTCAGGCTGGACCTGAGGGCCTTCGACGATGCTGCAGGTGCGCGGGACGACTGGGTGAGCGTCGTGCAGCAGCGTTGCGACCGCGGCCGGACTACGGGCGCAAGACCATGTGCTGCGCGAGAACGTCGGCGATGGGGACGCACTCGCCGACGGTGTTCACCTGGTCGAAGTAGTCGTACCAGCCCGAGGCGTTCACGACGTCGAAGAACGCGCTGACCGAGGCCTCATCCGACATCTCCCAGACGGCGAACCAGTTGTGCGCTGTCGCTGACGGCGCTGCCCGTGTGGCACTCGCGCCAAGACAGCGCACTCCGATCTCTTCGAGTTCCGTCAACGTCGCGCCGACGGTCGTGAAGAGCGCCCCGCGCTCCTCGATCGATGCATCAAGGAACGCCTGCTTCGGCGTCCACTGCTCGATGACTGTGTACATGCCGTTCTCCGATCATTGAGTTCGAGCCGCGACGGTACGGACTGAACGGTTGTGATCTTGACGACGGATCATGAAACCGTCATCGGTGGTCCCACGTACCTGCCCCACGACGAGCTCCTTCCCCGATGGGCGGGCAGGGCCGCGACCGGCACGTGCTCGGCGAGCGGGAGCGCGCGGTGGAGGCGGGCGAGAGGTCCGCGGCGACCTCGACGATGACCTCCGCCATGGTCACGAGATCACGGGCTGCCCGCTCGGGCGGCGCTCAGGCACCTGCCGTCGACGGAACACGGCCCGAGCCTCGCTTGCGGCAGCGCGCCCATCAGGCGTGAATTCGTAGAGCCGCCGGCGAGGTCCGGACCGTTCGGTGTCGTCCTCCCAGGTGGACGTGATCCATCCACGACTCTCCAGGCGTTCCAGGATCGGGTAGACGGTACCGGCCGGCCGCTCGGTCGACTTGATCACGAGCAGCCCCCAGACCGGACCGTCGTGGTCGAGGAGTGCGGAGAGCACGTCGATCGTCGACGCGGTGACGCGGGTGAGTGGCTCCATCACGCGGTCACCCGCCGTGCGTCGGAGCGACCCTCGAGGAACGGCAGCGCCAGGGCGACGACGACGGTCACCACCAACGGGACGGTGA
The DNA here is from genome assembly GCF_003234145.1 of Curtobacterium sp. MCPF17_011. NCBI lineage: Bacteria > Bacillati > Actinomycetota > Actinomycetes > Micrococcales > Microbacteriaceae > Curtobacterium > Curtobacterium sp. MCPF17_011. The sequence goes on along the minus strand of NZ_QKSK01000006.1, from coordinate 25,411 downwards.
AGGCGAGCATCCGCTCCGTCTCCCAGACGGCCGACCGGGCCAGCGTCGGCACATCGAGCGCGGCTTGCGCTCCGCGCACTGCCACGTCGAGCGCGATCAGCACCACGGCGGGGGCCGCAACGAGCCACCAGATGCGCGTTCTGGCCTGGTTCGCCACGAACCATGCCGCGAGCAGCCCGGCGAACCCGACACCCGCGCAGACGACCCACACGCTGCCGCCCAATGCCGCGCCGACCAGCAGCGAGCCGGAACCGGCGACGGCGAGCACGGCGGCGGCCCAGCGACGACGCCCCCCCGCCACCCGCGACAGGGCGACGAGCACCAGGGTGACCGGGACGATGACCCCGAGTGCGAGCTGCAGGACCCCGCCGACCCGCTGCTGCTGCGTGCTGGTCCAGACGAAGAACACGGTCCGCTGCAGCACGGACGAGGTGACGACGGACAACACCGCAGCGGTGATGAGCAGTCGCGCAGCGCGGCCGTGCGGCGTGTGGAGCGCGGTCATGGATCCTCCTGGATGGGGGCGTGCGGAGCGGTGGAAGGCAGCGGTCAGGACCATCCCCAGCACGAGGCCACGAGGCGGGACGCCGACCTCGGTCGCACCGAAGACATCGGCGTGCCACTGCTCGCGGCGGTCCTCGCGGACCTCGGCGGGCGACAAGTCGGCCGCACGGTCCACCCACCAGTGGGCTGTCCGGGCGGTTCGTCGTGGTTCGTGGTGCAAGGGCGGTCCTCTCTCACGGGGCGCGGTGCTCGCGCCCGACGTTGTCTCTATCTATATCGCGTAAGCCGGTCATGACGCTGCGTCGTGACCGGATCGTGTCCTCGACCGGCACGGTGAGCCCGAGGACCGAGGGCGTTGATCTCAGTGGCTTCACGGGCGCGCCCCCTGGTCCGCAGATGGAGGATGCGGGCGACCGGGATCGGCTGCACCCGATCGATCGGACGCGGTCCACTTGAACGCGTCTGCTCAGAGCAGCCCACCAGTGGAGAAGGAACACGATGGACATCAGGAATGGGGCTCCCCAGCCCGCCGCACCCCGAGGACGCGGGTTCGGTCACGGCGCCGGCTTCTGGATCGCGGCGGCGACGTTCTTCGTCGTGATGGCCTACAGCACCGCCCCGACACCGCTCTGGGGGCTGCTCCAGCAGCGTGACGGCTTCTCGACCTTCGCGATCACGATCGCGTTCGCCGCGTACGCCGTCGGTGTCGTCATCAGTCTCTTCCTCGTCGGGCACCTCGGCGACACCGTCGGTCGGCGTCCGCTGGTGGTGGCTGGAGTCGTGGTCGAGCTGGTGTCAGCAGTGGTGTTCCTGGTGTGGCCAGCACTCTCCGGGCTGATCGTGGCGCGGGTCCTCTCCGGCCTCGGGGTCGGCATGCTCACCGCGACGATCACCGCACACATCATGGAGCTCCACCGACGACACCGTCCGGGCTCCACCCCGGCCAGGGGACAGATCGTCTCGGGTGCCGCGAATCTGGGCGGGTTCGGTGCCGGTGCCTTGGTCTCCGGTGTGCTGGCGCAGTGGGCGCCGGCTCCGACGGTCACTCCGTTCGCGGTGTTCCTGGTGTTGATGGTGCTCGCACTCGTGGGGATCACTCTGGTGCCCGAGACTGCGTCGTCGCAGGAGGTGCGCGCTCCGTACCGGCCGCAGCGGATCCGGGTCCCGGCGGATGCGCGCGGAGTCTTCCTCCTCGCGGGCGGGATCACGTTCGCCGCGTTCGCGGTCCTCGGACTCTTCACTTCCCTCGTCCCGGTCGTCGTCGCCGGACAGCTGCACATCACCTCCCCCGCGGCTTCGGGATCGGTCGTGTTCGTCACGTTCACAGCGGGAGCGGTCGCGCAGATCCTGTTGCGCGCGATCCCGCCCCGCCGGAAGATCGGCATCGGTGCAGGACTGCTGGCCGTAGGGATCGCCCTGGTCACGGTGGTCGTCGTCACGTCCGGCGGCCTCGCGTCGTTCTTCGTCGGCGGGATCGTCAGCGGCGCTGGCGCCGGCCTGCTGTTCACGGCCGCACTCGCTACCGCCGGCGGACTCGCCGCGCCCGAGCACCGCGGCGAGGTCCTCGCCGGGATCTTCCTCGTCGGGTACATCGGCCTCACCGTTCCAGTGGTCGGCATCGGCGTCGCGACCCTGATGGTCAGCCTCACCACCGCGCTCACGGGCTTCGCGGTGGTGGTCATCGCTGCCGCACTCTTGACCGCCGTGCCGCTCGTCGTGGCGACGGGGCGCCGCGCTGCCTGACGGACTGCGGGCAACAGCGAGAGGGGGCGCGGCCTGCTGGTCGTTCCCCCTCTCGCTGCTGGAGCCACCCATCCATCAGCCGGCTCGTACCGCTCCCCCAGCGAGGTCCGTCGACAGTGCCTCGAGGCGTGCAAGCGCATCGGTCACGGGGGGCAGGTCCCCGATGCGTGCGGCGGTCCACCGGGCCGACAGCGCCATCCGGTCGTCCTGGAGAAGTCGGCGCAGCACCGGGCCGATGGCCACAGGGTCGCGCTCGACGAGCGCCGATCCGGCCGCGACTGCGCGCGCGGCGTTCACCTCGTGGTCCGCGCCCTGCGGCATCACGACCATCGGGACACCGAGCGTCAAGGCCCCCAGTACCGTCCCGGCACCGCCGACGGTGACGACAACGTCGACAGCGTCGAGCAGCTCTGTGAGTGCTCGGAACGGGACGTTGAGGACGGTCACCGCCGACCCCGGTTCGATCACCGCACCGACGCCGTTCACCGCAGTGACGACCAGGTCGGCGGCGAGGTCGGTCGCCCGGATGGAAGCGATCACCCGGTCGAGGAGGTGCTGGTCGGTGAACACGGTGCCCATGGTCACCAGGACCCGCCGCCGCCCGTCGGCGGCCTCCGGCAGGTCGACGACCTCGTCAGCGGCTGACGGGTGACGACGGTGGGGTTCCGGACGCATCGAGATCCGCTGCCCAGGCCGTTGCGTCGCCGCGTCCTCCAGGAAAGACGGGTAGGCGTCGATCCAGGCGGTCACCGCAGGGAGCACCACACCACGGTCACGTGATGCCCGATCCACTGCCGCAGCCATCGCGATGCGCACCGCCTCCGACCGTTCAGGTCCGTACGTGTGCCGGAAGAACGGCACACTCAACGCCTCCGCGACGTACGGGCCGACGTGGTCGGAGCTCTCACTGACCACCACGTCCGGCTGCCACGCACGCGCAACGCGGACCGCATCGTCCGCGTCGTTGCCCACCCGGCGGACTGCGAAGTACTCCGCGATCACGTCCGGCCGTGGTTCGGTCGCAGGGCTCACCCCGGTCTGTCGACGCATGACCTGCATCGCCTCGAGCGTCGGGAGTCCCGCAGAGAGCACATCGATGTCCGGGCTCGCTTCCGCGGCGATGAACGAGCTGGCTGCGGCGGCCGTGATGACGGCGACGTGATGACCCGCGGCGAGGGCAGCGCGCATGAGCGGGATCATCGGGATGATGTGACCGGGAAGCGGGTTCGCGGCGAAGGCGATGCGCATGGTGAGCTCCGATGGGAGTCGAGGTGCAGGGACTTGGACGGACCGTCAGAGGCTGACGGTCCTGAGAGGTGCACGCATCAGTGCGACCACGGAGTGCTGATCTCTGCTGCGGAACCGGAATCCGATCAGCTCCGGGTGTTGCATCCGGGTGTCCGCCGGACACAAACAGGTGAACGACCGAAAGGACCACCAGTGGCCCACGACTTCACCTCGATCTACCGAGAGCACTACCCGTCCGTCCTCCGCTTCGTCGCGCGCAGGGCGCCGACGGCTGATGTCGACGACATCGTCGCCGAGACCTTCACCACCGCCTGGCACAAGCAGGAGGAGATGGCGGTCGCTCCCCTGCCGTGGTTGTACCGGACTGCCAGGAACACCATGCTCAACGCCGTCCGGGCCCAGGGGCGGCGAAGCGCGCTGCACGTCCGCATCGCCGGCGACTCCGCCTCCGACGCCTCCCGCGACCCTGCAGCCCTCGTCGGCGAACGTCGGCGCCTGGCCGATGCGTGGCACCAGCTCGACGCCCTCGACCGTGAGGTGCTCGCGCTCCAAGCGTGGGAGGGGATGACTGCCGCCGAATCGGCGGCGGTCCTCGGCATCTCCCGTGCCGCTTGCTCCATGCGCTCCTCACGGGCCCGACGGCGGCTTGGCACGTTCCTCTCCGCCTTCGATGCGGACGCATCGGATGACCACAGCCCGGTGGCTCCTCCCGGCATCCCCAGCACGACGAACGGAAGCTCCCATGTTTGACGTCCACGAACTCCTCCAGCGCCACGACGCAGAACCCGCCCGCCCGCTGACTCCTCAGGAGGCCGACCGCGCCGATGCGTTGCTTCGCGCGATCAGTGCCACACCGCCGGACTGGGCCACCACTCGTCCGGCGCCCTCGAAGCGTCGGACGCATCGTGCCCGTCCGTGGATGCTCGCCGGGGCGCTGACCGTGGCTGCCGCAGTCGGCGGTGTGAGTCTCATCGGGACCGGGCCGCTCGCGCACCTGGTGCACGTCATCGGCGGTTCTGCGAACTCGGCGACGTTGACCACTGCACAGGTCAGTTCATGGACCCCGATCGCGTCGACACCCCCGGCGACCACGGATGTCCATGACCTCGCCGTCCAGTGCTTGCGCGGGTACGCCGAGCATGAGTTGACACCCCGTGAAGCTGCCGTCGTCACCGTGACGAACGTCGAACAGCGGGGCGAAGTGACGAGTCTGATCTCCTCTGGCGGTGCCGGTGCACCGCGCGTGTGGTGCCTTGCTGGCCCGAACGGCATCGCGACGTCGGAACGCATCGACGACGCTGCCTCGCCCCTCAAGACGCTCCGTCCGCAATCGCTGAACCTGCAGACGTTCGGTGGTCAGGGGGACGATGACAACGCGACGATGAGCGGGTACGGACAGGCAGGATCCGACGTCACCTCGCTCACCATCGAGATGCCGGGCCACCCGGCGGTGACCACGTCCGTGGACGACGGCCTGTGGTCCATGTGGTGGCCTTCGCCTGGCCTCCGGACCCTGCCGGACCTCGGCGCGATCACGTTGACCTGGACGACGAAGGACGGGACGCAACACACCGGGACCGCCCAGGACCTCACCTGGGACCGGGTCCGCTGACGCGCCACTCCGCCCGCAAGGGTCTCGACGACGGAAGAGGGACCGCCGGCCGGCTACGCGGCCGGCGATCCCGACCCGGGCCGCGCGGCTCTCACAGCGCACGACCCGGGGCGGGGACGATCCCGACGACGTCCACCAGCACGACTTCGACGGGAGGAGGCAACCCGACCACGAACATCCGCACGATCACCGGAATCCGCGGGTCGGACACGGTCGATCTGCTGATGACCGGTGTTCCCACGGAGGCACGGAGACCGCCGCTCGGTGACCGTTGAGCGATGCACCTCACGGATGAGGACACGAGCAGACTGAACGAGGAGCACGAGCATGTTGCACGATCCGGTCGTCTCCGTCCGTGGAATCCGCGCCCGGAACGCGCTCCGACTCCGCATGGACATCGCGGAGTCCGGCCTGGAGCTGTTCGAGCGACACGGCTACGACAGGACCACGCTCGAGGACATCGCACGCCACTCCGGGGTCAGCGTGTCGACACTCCACCGGTACTACTCCGCGAAGGACAGGATCCTCGTCGGACACCCGCGGCTCTACATCGGTGGCCTGTCAGCACTGTTCGGTGCGAGTGCGCCAGGCACTTCCCTCGACACCGCTCTCGAGGACGCCGTGCTCGCCTTCCTCAGGCGGGCCGATTCCGACCGGCTGTTCCTCCGGCGGATCCGTACCCTCATCGATCAGGTGCCGTCCGCGCAGGCACGCGTGCACGACTTCTTCTCGCGTGAGAACGAGATGCTCGCACGTGCCGTCCGCGACCGCGCGATCAGCCGGGAAACCGGGAACGCGCCGCTCCCGTACTCGGCGGCGATCGCAGCCGGCAGCGCGATGATGATCGTGACCACCGCTCTGGATGTCGCGAGGACGCAGCCGCACCGGGCGGCCAGGGACATCGGGCTCGAACTCATCGACACGTTCCACGCTGCTCCGCTCGGGGAACACCACGCCGTCCTCAGCGGAACCACCGACGCGCGGCCTGCGCCGCACGGCAGAGACTGCCGACACCGCGGGCCAGTCCGCCCGTCGGCGTCCGTCGTCACCGCGGCGGGACCCGCTTTCCAGGAGGCACGCAATGACCCCGACATCACCACCCCCGGTTCTCCCGGAGACGCCCTTCTCATCTGAAGACATCCTGCGGCTCACCGCGATGCTCGACGGAACGGCCCTCACCCCGGACGACGAGGAGTACCTCGCCGCGTGCACCGGGTACAACCTGGCGAGCCACCGACGACCCGATCTCGTCGTCCTCACCGAGAGCGCGGCTGACGTCGTGCTCGCTGTCACGTTCGCGAACGACCACGGTCTCCCGATCGCCGTCGTCGCGACCGGCCACCACGGAGTAGCACCGCTCGAGCACGGCCTGCTCGTCAACACGAGTCGGATGAACGACGTCGAGGTCGACGGACCCGGTCGACGGGCGATCGTCGGCGCCGGCGCCCGGTGGAACGACGTCGTCCCGAAGACTGCGCAGCACCATCTGACGCCGATCCACGGGTCCTCCGGTCACGTCGGCGTCGTCGGCTTCACGCTCGGTGGCGGCCTCAGCCCGATCCTCGGCCGGAAGTACGGGTGGGGTGCACATCACGTCATCGCGCTCGACGTGGTCACGGCCGACGGCACGCTCCTCCACGCGGACGCCTCCGAGAACAGCGAGCTGTTCTGGGCCATCCGCGGCGGCCGGAGCTCGATCGGGATCGTCACGGGGATGGAGATCGAACTGTTCCCCGTCAGTCGGTTCGTCGGTGGCGGCCTCTTCTTCGACGGCGCCCATGCTGAAGCGGTGCTCGCCGCGTTCGCGCGGGTGACCGCTGACGCGCCCGACGAGTTGACGCTGTCCGTCGCGTTCCTGCGTCTCCCGCCCGTTCCTGGCATCCCGGAGATGCTCGCCGGACGTTTCGTCCTGCACGTGCGTGTCGCACTCATCAAGTCGGCGGAGGACATCGACCTGCTGCTGGCGCCGCTCCGCAACGCGGCACCGCTCCTGCTGGACACCGTGCAGGAGACGCCGTCCGAGGGGTTCGAGCGCGTCCACAACGATCCGGTCGACCCCGCTCCGTTCTCGGAGGACACGTCGATGCTCACCGGATTGACCTCGGACGTGCAACAGGCGCTCCTCGAGCAGGTCGGACCGGAATCGGGTACCGGCCTGCACATCGTCGAGCTCCGCCACATCGGTGGCGCCCTCGCCCGAACACCGCAGACGGGGCGCACGATCTCCACCGCTGATGCTGCGTACGTGCTCTGGGCGGTGTCGATCGGCATGCCCCACGACGACGCGACGGGGATCGCCGAAACCCACCACGTCGTCGAAGCGATGGCCGGGTGGAGCACCGGCACGCGCTACCTCAACTTCGCTCCGGAGGACGGCCGACCCGAAGCCGCGTTCTCGACGGACGACTGGGCGCGTCTCCGACGCGTCAAGACGGCCGTCGACCCGCGCGACGTCTTCCGCACTGAACGACCGCGTCCGCGGTCCTGACCCCTGACAGCAAGGAACACCACCATGACCATCGAATCGATCACGACCGCGGTCTCTGCCGAGACCGAACGCACCCTCGCTCCGATCCCGCTCGCCTGGGCCCGCGCACTCGACACGGCCGCTGCCGAGGTGCTCCAGGGTCTGCTGACCGAGGACGTCGTCGTCGACCTCACCCCCGCGACCACGAAGATCGGCCTCGAGTTCCCCGTCCTCACCGGTCGGGACACCGTCATCGCGAACATGATCGGCGCCGTCGGCCCGCTCGACACCATGCACATGGTCTCGAACGTCACCTACCGTGCCCAGGGCGACGGCTACCGCATCGAGGCCTACGCACTCGCGCAGCACTTCCTCCCGGGCGCCGGACCGGAAGCTTCCGCGACCCGGCGCGCGCTCATGGGCAACACGTGGACGTTCACCGTCCGCAACACTCCGGACGGCCCCCGCGTCGCGCGCTTCGTCATGGACTGCCTCTGGATGGAGGGCGATCCCATGGTCCTGCTCGCCGCGGTGAGCTGAGGCTGCTGCCGCCGAGCACTGAGACGTCCGCTGGGAGTCCGTCGAACGCCGGCCCCTCACCTCGATCGGGTGGGGGGCCGCGTCCTCACCGCGGGATGACCCGACCGAGCACGACCGGGTCGGCGAGCAACGCCAGGATGCGATCGCCCGCGGCGACTGCGCCGCCCTCGCCTCCACCACTGGGCTGCAATGCCGCGACGACGATGGTGAACGCGAACTCCGCGGCGAGGTGGCTCTCCTCGTCGGGATGATCGGGTGCGAGTCGCTCACGTACCGCCTCCGCGAGGAGCGCGGACTCCCGGTGGGCCGAGTCCCACATCCTGGCACGTGCGACCGGGACCTGATCGATGATCGCGCGGATCCGGCTCACGACGTCGCGCGATTCGTCAGCGCCGATCAGCAACGCCCGAACGGATGCGCCGAGCGACTCTGCCACGGATTCGGATGTTGGCCTCGACCGGAACGTCCGAGCGAGCGTCCCGATCTCCATCATCGGATGGTCGACCAGGAGGCTGTCCTTGGTCGGGAAGTACCGGTGCAGTGTCGATACGCTCACGCCCGCCCGCCGAGCCAACTCGTCGAGCGTCGTCGCCTCGTACCCATGCGCCTCGAACAGCTCGAGCGCGGCGTCCGCGATCCACGACCGCGTGTGCTCCGCGTTGCGCTCACGGACCCCCACAGTTACAAGGTCGCCTTCGGTGCGATGAGGGCGGTGGTCAGCTGCGCTCCGAGCCAGGACCGCACGCGGTCCGCCGACCAGCCGCGGTCGCGCAGGACCTTCCAGCGGCCGAACCCGAGGTAGAACCAGAGGACGTCGGCGGCGTCCTCGGCGCTGACGTCGGCACGCAGGCACCCCAGGGCTTCGAGTCGTCGGCCCGCCTCGCGCACGCGCGCCTCGTACAGCTGCTCGAGCCGACGGATCGACTCCAGGATCACCGGATCGGCCGCGACGTTGCTGTACACCTCGCCCAGCAGCCAGGCGTGCTCGATGAAGAGCGACTCGACCAGACGCTCGAGCCCCGCGACGACCTCCTCCGCCGTCGCCGCCTCGGTGCCGTCCCCCTCGGCCGCACTGCGGAAGGCATCGGCGGCGGCCGACTCGACGAGGGCGATGAGCAGTTGCGGCTTGCCGCCGACGCTCGTGTAGACCGTGTTGACCGCGACGTCGGCACGCGCAGCGATGCCTGCGATCGTCGCGCGGACGTAGCCGTGTTCCTGGTAGGCGGCGAGCGCCGCGTCGAGGACGATGCGACGCGTCTCGGCTGCGGACGATGCCCGACGCTGGGACCGGTACGGACGTGTCTCCACCCGCCGAACCTTACTGCACCGGTCCGGCAGAGGAGGTTCGGTGGGAGCGGCGGTGTGCTGAGGAGTCGCTCGCCGGCGAGCCCTCTGACGCGGGAACGGGCGCGAGGACAGTCGCGGCGATCTGCTCGTCGAGCCACGAGCGGGCACGGTCGGCGTCCCACCCTCGCTCGCAGAGGGTCTTCCACTGGCGGAAGCCGAAGGAGAACCAGAGGACGTCGGTGGCCTCGTCGACCCCCAGCCCGGGACGCAACCGACCGAGCACGTCGAGCTGCCGCGCGACCTCCGCCATGTGGCCGGAGTGGATGGCCTCGACCTCCTGGAGGGCACCGGCGATCGCGGGATCCGCCGGCGCATGTCCCCAGAGCTGGTCGAGGAGCCAGGTGTGCTCGCTGTACAGCGAACCGACCACCCGGCTGATCCGGCCGAGCACCTCCTCCGCCGTTGATCCGACGGCGGTCGGCACGTCCTCGTCGACGCGCGCGAACGCCTCGGCAGCGGCTGACCGGACGAGCGCGACGAGCAGTTGCGGCTTGCCACCGACGCTCGTGTAGACGGTGTTCACCGCCACGTCGGCGCGGGCCGCGATGCCCGCGATCGTGGCGCGGGCGTAGCCGTGTTCGCGGTACGCGGCGAGCGCTGCGTCGAGGATGATGCGACGCGTCTCGGCAGCCGATGACGCGCGACGGCGGGAGCGGTACGGACGTGTCTCCACCGGTCGGAGTTTACTGCACCGGCTCCGGGGCCCGGGGTCGACGTCGAGGCGATGGTGGGTCAGGCAAGGCCCGAGTCCCAGCCCTCACCCGGCCCGATCGGGCGGCGCATGGCTGTCGGTTCCTGCTGACCGGTCCCGCGGGAGGACCCGGCGGTGGTGAGTTCTGCCAGGGTGTCCCAGATGACGTCGACCGGGTCCGGGAGGGCGTTCATCCGGTCGCGCAGGAACTCGCTGCCACGACGTGTGCGGTCGTCGGCCAGCACCCGTCGAACAGCTCCGCGGACCTGTTCCGGTGTGGGTGTCCCGGTGCGGAGGTCGATCCCGCACCCGGCCCATTGGACGCGTGCCGCGATCTCCGGCTTGTCCTCGGTGGCACCAGCCACCACCAGCGGGAGACCGGCCGCGATGGCCCGTTGGACGCCGCCGAATCCCCCGTTCGTCACGAACACGGCGCACCTCGGCAGGAGTTCGTCGTACGGTACGTACTCCTCGACCCGGGCGTTGGCTGGGAGACGGCCCCCCATGGCACGGACGACGTCGTCGACCGGGCGGCCACCGGTCGCGGCGACGACGAGGACGTCCTCGTCTGCGAGAGCACGGAGCGTCGGGACGATGACCCGCCCGAGGTCACGGTTGTCCATGGTGCCCTGCGACACGTGCACGACCGGGCGGCCGGAGTCGAGGTCCGCCCACCAGCCCGGCACCCCGGTGCTCACGCGGTGCCGATGGCGCATCGGACCGACGAAGCGGACCGTGTCCGGCAGGTCCCGGCGCGGGTACTCGAGCTCCGCGATGCTGAGCTGGAACAGCCGGTCGTAGGAGACGTAGGGGTGGTCGTAGAACGAGACCGTGGTGGGCGGCTCGCCGACCTCGGCCAACGCCTCGTCCACAGCGATCCCGATCGGTCTCAGCGGGCCGCGGAGCAGGAAGCTGGTCAGTGCTCGGTTCCGGAGACGGCCGACGGCGGTCTTCGCGGGCGCGAGCACCAGACCGAACGGTCCGGTGTCGACACTGGTCATCACGACCGGGATGGGGGACACCCCGATGACCGGCAACCGCTCGGCAGCCGGACGCGACGAGTACGGAGCGAGCCCCGTGAAGGTGGCATCGCCGATGATCCCGTCGAACCGGTGCGCAGCGAGCAGCGCCTGGACAGCACGCCACTGGCCGGGGAGCACGCGAGCGAACATGCCGATCATCTCGCGGCGCATCGCGGCGAGGCCCTTGATCGCCCCGCGACCCGGGAGCCACGCCTCCAGGTCGCTGTCGTCGTAGTCGACCTCGGCAGGGAGGGGCGCGAAGGTGAGGCCAGAGCGGAGCACGGCGTCCTCGTACCGGCGCCCGGTCAGCACGGTGACGTCGGCTCCTCGGCTCAGGAGCCCCCGTCCGAGTTCGATCACGGGCATGACGTGACCGTGCATGGGCGGTGCGCACAAGAGGAACGAAGGCATGGTCGCGATGTTCGCGGGTATCCGGCGCCACCGCCTCAGTAGATCCTCGCAATCACCATGCGTACGAGTACTGATGCGGTGACACACGCGCGGATGGTCCTGTTGACACCGTGGAACCAGACATCGAACCAACGGCAGGTGGAGCCGCTCCGGCTCCGAGAAGGCCTGCGTGCGGCGCCTGGATCGTTGCGCCTGCGCTCGTCGTCCTGATCGGCTCGTCGATCGCGTTCGGCGTGCAGCCGCTGCAGATCGCGAACGAGGCCTCCACGCCGGTCGTCGCCGTGTACGAGCACCTCCTGTGCGGGATGCTGCACGCCGTCAACGACATCGCTGACACCGGTTCCTCCTGCCACTGACAGCGGCAGGCAGGAGTCGGTGCACGCGGTGGCTCACGCCGACTGTACCGACGCGACCTCGTGGAGGTTCAGCGCCAGCTGCGTGCGCGACCGCACCCCGAGCTTCCGGTAGACCGCGGCGAGATGGGTCTCGACCGTCCGCACGCTGAGGAACAACGACGCGGCGACCTCCCGGTTCGACTGCCCGGCAGCCGCCGCCCACGCCACGCGCTGTTCCGCGGGGGTCAGGCGGGCCCTGCCGTCAGCCTCCTCCAGGCGGGCCTGTGCCGCCTCCGTCCGCGCGAGCAAGCGCGGGTCACCGATCCGGCCTGCCAGTTCCGTGGCGGTCTCCAGGACGTGCAGGCCGCGCGCGGCCTGGTCGGCGCGCAACAGGATCGCGATCTGTTCGAGCTCGGCGCGGAGGACCTCCGGGCGGAACCCACCGCGGCGGAGATCGGCGAGCCCTTGGCTCGAGAGCCGGAGGGCGCGCTCCTCGTCGCCGAGGTGCGCCGCGACGAGAGCCTGCAAGCGGAGCGCCTGCCCGCGGGCGTGTGTCCGACCGGGCCGACGGCCCAGTTCGGCCAGGTCGGTGATGACCGCGGTGGCGCGGTGGACGTCACCGGCGTGCACGAGGGCGCGGACGAGTTCGACGTCGATCCAGAGCCGCTTGCCCGGTTCGTCGATGCCGTGTCGCCGAGCGGCCGAGTACGCCGCCTCGAGGTCCTCGAGTGCTTCGCCCCAGCGCTCCGACCAGGCGTTGTCGAGCCCCGAGATGCCGATCCGGAGCAGCGCCCCGCGGCCCTCTGCCGCCGGGCTGAGAGGGGTGAGGAGGAGCTCGTCGAGCGCCTCACGGTCGTTCTGTGCGAGCGCCATGAGCCCTCTGGCTCGGTACAGGCTGGGCGGGAGCAGCGTCAGTGATCGGGCTTCGTGCTCGCCCTGCTCCAGCAGGTCGTCGGCCACCGACAGCTGCCCGGCGAGCGTCTCGACGATCGACGAGTGTGACAGGCCCTGGACGATCGCGTACACCTCGCCGGCGGTCTTCGCGGCCCGGACGAATGAGCCCAGGTTCGCGCGCGACCGGACGAGGTCGTCAGCCTGGTACGGCCACAGCGCTTCCAGCGCGTCCGCGGTGTCCTCGAGCGCGGGGATGCCGGAAGAACGCTCGCTGGCGCGGAGCTCCGCGAGGAACGCGTCGTCGACGCCGTCACCTCGGTCGAGGCGGAAGTAGGCCGCCCAGGACAGCGCGGCGCGGCGCGCACGCGGAGCGTCGTCGCGCGAGAGGAGGTCCTTCATGCCGATGAGCCGCGCACCAGAGGCGTCGTCGTGGCCCGGCATCGACGCCAAGCGCCAGGTCTCGAGGATGTTCCACCGGACGCTGCCGACGTGTGCGACCCGTTGCAGAGCGTTCAGGCGACGGTCCACGGCACCATGCCCACCGGTCCGCTCGACTGCTTGGACGAGGACCGCGATCACGCGGTCGTAGGTGGGCACGTCGAGCGTCTCGACGTCGAGCTCCGCCATGACCTCGAGTGCGAGTGCGGGGTCACCCACCGCGAACGCCAGCTCCGCCGAGTCCGCGACGCGGAGCGCACGACCGGCCGACGCGTGCTCGGTCCGTGCGAGTGCCCGCCAGGCGAGCCGGAGCGCGGTCTCGGTCGCACCCGCTCGGCGCGCACGACCGGCCGCGTCCGCGAGTTCCGCTGCGAGCTGCTCATCGGCGCCGGGCGGTGTCCCGGCGTCCCGGTGCTCGAGGCGTCGTGTCGCGGGCAGCGGGAGCTCCGCGACGGTCGCGTGGAGGGCCCGTTCCTCCTCGGCGGAGAGCGCCTGGAGCGCGGCGGCCGCGAGCAACGGGTGCGCGGCGGCGGCCCGACCGGCCTCGTACCGGAACACCCGCCGACCGGCGCCGTCCGCCAGGGCGGTAGCTGCGCTCGGGCAGATGAGGGCGAGGTCGTCGACCTCCGCCGATCCGAGCACCGCGACGAGCTGGAGCACCGCGCGGACCGACTCGGGGAGTGCGGCGACGCGGTGCGCGACCGCCTCGACGACGGACCCGGTCGCCCACCGACGGAGGTCTCCCTCCGCCCGGGCGGCGGCGAGCTCGATGGCCCAGAGCGGGTTGCCGCCGCTCGCCTCGGCGACCTCCGCGAGCGTGGACGGCGTGAGTCCTCCGAGTCCGGCATCAGCGACGACCCGGCGGACGGACGTCGCCCCGAGGGGGACGACCGCCGCGACGTCGGTCGGCGCGAAGAGCGGGCGGACGGCGAGGTCCTCCGGCCCTCCGTCGGCACGCCGTGCGGCGACCACGGCGAGCGTGGACCCCACGGCCTGCCGCAGGAACGCCCGCTCCACCGTCCGGCGGGTCTCCGGGTCGAGCCACTGCCACTCGTCGATGACGAGCGTCGCGCCGTCCCTGGCGAGGGTCGTGAATACCTGCGTGACCCCGGCCTGGACCATGACCGAGTTGATCCCCGAGCCCGTTCCGCGGCCGAGCACCGCGAGGAGGGACTCCCGCTGTCCCGTCGGCAGCTGCCGGAAGACCGCGTCCGGAACCGGTGCGAGGAGGTCTCGGAGGCCGGCGAACGGTTGCCGGTCGCCCTCGGTCGGGCGCACGAAGAGCACCGTCCGGCGGGTGTTGATCCGTCGGACCACGGTGTCGATCAAGTGGGACTTCCCGATCCCGGGCTCGCCGACCAGCATGAGCCGTCCCCCGGAAGTGGTCGCTGCGGTGACCGCCCGCGCCAGCAGCCCTCGGCGTTCCGGGGCAAGGCCCATCGGGTCGTCCTGTCCGTGCTGCTGCATCACGTTGTTCCTTTGTTGTAGACCATGCAATTCGATGGATGACGTTACATCAACCGAGTGGCACTCGAATTTGTGTCAAAGATCGGGGAGATGACGGTCCGGTGAACAACCGTGCGCCCCCCACCGTGGTCCCACTGATGCGGAACGACCGGCGGACCGGTGAGGATCAGCCGGTGGCCCGCAGCCCTCGACCGTCGCGAGGGACGTCCTGGCCACCGGGAGGAAGCACTCATGGACGTCGCCGGATCGATCTCGACCGCCCCGCTGTCGTTGAACACCATCCAGATCGACGCCGCCGACCCGCTCGCGCTCGCGTGGTTCTGGTCCGCGGTCCTCGGCGTCCCGGTCAACCCGGGCTCGACGACGGACAGCGCTTCGCTCGTGACGAGCAACCGGATCCCGTCGCTCGTGTTCACGCGGACCGAGGAGCCGAAGATCTGGCGCAACCGCATCTCGTTCCGGTTCGTCTCGGACGACACCGACGCGCACCTCGGTCGGTTGTTCGAGATGCATGTGCCGTTCATCCGCACCGCAGGCGGGCCGAGCGGGACCACCACGTGGGAGTTCCTCGACCCGGAGGGCAACGAGTTCACGCTCAGCGAGCGGTCCACGCTCCCCTGATCGACGGCTGTCGACAGAGGCCCAGCACCACTGCCCCGGTCATCGTGGGAGCACGGAACACCCGGGGACGGTCGGGCGCTCGTCATGCCCGGAGCGCGACGCCGAACTGCCCCAGGTTCTGCCCGTCGAGCAGTTCCAGGAGCGCTGCTGGAGCACTGTCGAGGCCGGTCGTGATCGTCTCGATCGACGTGATCCTGCCGCTACGCCGCCACGCGCTGAGGACAGAGGTCGCCTCGGGCCACTCCGCGCGGAAGTCGCCGACGAGGAACCCCTCGAGGCGGAGGCTCCTCGTGATCGCCGTGAGCGCCAGGTCCTCGAACCCGGTGACACCGCGAGCACCGCCCTGGTACGCGGACGTCGCTCCGGAGCAGACGATGCGCCCGTGCCGGTTCATCCGGGGCAGGACCCCTGCGGTCACCGGGCCCGCCACGTTGTCGAAGTAGACGTCGATGCCCGACGGCACGGCTCGGGTCAGGTCGTCGAGGAACGTGCTCGACCGACGGTTCACCGCCGCGTCGAACCCCAGGCGTCCGATGAGGGCGGTGTTCTTGTCGTCGGAACTGGTGATCCCGACCACACGCGCACCCAGCGCGCGAGCGATCTGTCCCGCCAGTGCCCGACACCCCCGGCAGCGCCGGACACCACGACCGTCTCGCCGGCGGCGACCCTCCCGACCGTGGTGAGCCCGAAGTAGGCGGTCAGGCCGTTCTGCCCGAGGACGCTGAGGTACTGCTCGATCGGAGCCGGCGTCTCCAGCACCCGGAGCTGGTCCGCTCGCATGATCGAGTACCGCTCCCACCCCGCGAACCCGGCGACGAGCGACCCCACGGCCGGCCCGTCCTCCGGTCCCCGGAGGACCCGGCCGATCACCGTGCTCGGGATGGTCTCGCCGACGACGAGCTGCGGTCGGTAGGTGTCCATCTCCATCGACGCGCGTGCCGCTGCAGCGACGGACAGCATCTCGTTCTCGACGAGGACCTCGTCCGGCAGCACGTCCCGGAGCGGCTCGTCGTGCCGCTCGAAGTGCTGCAGCTGCAGGGGCCCCGTCGGGCGGGCGCGCATGGCGATGCGGGAGTTGGTGACGGGCTGGCGCTCCGTCGAGGGGTCGAGCATGGTGTGGGTCCTCCTGGTGTCGGCCGACGGTGTCGTCGTGACGGTGTCGTCGTGCCGGTGTCGTCGTGCCGGTTCGTCCGTCGCGCGGGATCGGGTCCTCGCTCACTCGATCGCTGCGAGCCCGAGTTCCCAGAGGCCGTCTGCGGTGTCCGGGTCGATGGACCAGGACGCGACGCCGCTCTGCAGGCCCGTGCCGCCCTCGACGACCGCGGCGGGTCGTCCGTCCTCGAAGTACCGACCGGTCACGTGCGCCGTGGCCGGCGCGGCCACGAGCGACACCTGGTCCGCTGCGCCCTGTGCCGTCGTCTTGAAGAACGCCGGCGTGTGCACCTTCCCGTCCTCCTCGTAGACACCCATCGACCGCAGGCTGACCGGGTCCACGTGCCGCTGCAGACGGGTCCGGATCCATCCCGGCGCGACCGCGTTGGCGGTGATGCCGTCGCCGGCCCACCGCCTGGCCATCCCGACCGCCATGAGCACGTCGGCGGTCTTCGACTGGGCGTACGCGACCCAGGGGTCGTACGGGCGACGGGCGAAGTGCGGGTCGTCGAGGTCGAGCGGCGCGAGGAGCTGCGCCCCGGAGCTCACCACGACGATGCGCGCGTCCCCCGCGGCGACGAGGTGCTCGTGCAGTCCGAGTGCGAGCGCGAAGTGCCCGAGGTGGTTCGTGGCGAGCTGCATCTCCCAGCCGCTCGCCGACAACCGGCGGTCTGGGAGTGCCATCACCCCCGCGTTCGCGATCAGGCCGTCGAGCGGGCGGTCCCACGCACGGACGAACGACCGGACGGAATCGAGGTCGGCCAGGTCCAGTTGCCGGACGTCGACGTCTCCCGACCGGGCGAGGGCGTCGACGTTCGACGGGTCCCGCGTCGCGATGGTGACGGCAGCTCCGGCGCCGACGAGTGCCTCCACGGAGGCGAGGCCGAGACCGGACCCACCCCCGGTGACCAGGTACCTCCGCCCGGTCAGGTCGACGCCGGCCAGGACGTCCGCGGCGGTCGTCCGGCGCTCCGGTGACGTGTCGTGGTGGTCGCCGGTGTTGTCGTGGTGATCTGTGTCCATCGGGAGCTCCTCGGGTCTTCGGCATTGTTCGGACAGTGTGTCCGGACAGATTGTCCGATCGAGTGAACCGTAGCACGAGCATCGGACAGCCTGTCCGGACAAGCTGTCCGATGTGCGCTACGCTGCTGCCATGCCCTCCGTGACGCGTTCCGCTTCCAAGGCCCCCTCGCCCTCCTCGGTCGAGTCGCGCCTTCTCTCCGCCACGCAGGACCTCCTGGCGGGCGGGGCGCTGTTCACCGAGCTGAGCGTCGGTGCGATCGTCGAGGCTGCTGGCGTCGCCAGGTCGAGCTTCTACGCCCACTTCCCCGACAAGACGCAGCTCCTGCGCCGCTGCGCGGCGGACCTCGGCGACTCGTCCTTCGGACTCCTCGCAGACTGGGACCCTTCCGCCGTGTCCGCGCTGCAGGACCTGAGCGCGATCATGCGCCAGATCCTGGCCCACTACCGGGACAGAGCCCCGCTCCTCCGGGCCGTGGTGGAGGTCGCGGCCTACGACGCGGACACCCGACGGTTCTGGGACGACCAACTCGAGGTCTTCGTCCGGCATGCAGAGCTGCTGCTGCACCGAGAGCAGCATGCCGGCCGCACACCCCGGAGCGTGGACGTCGAGGTCGCCAGCAGGATGTTCGTCCACGGCGGCATGCAGGCCATCACCCAGCAGGTGCTCTCCGGCGCACCCGCACACGACTCGGCCGTCGCTGAGGAACTGTCCGCACAGCAGTGGTTCGGCTCGTTCCGCCGGCCGTCTGCCACATGACGAAGGAAATCGCATGACCACACGAACCGACCACCCCACGGTGCTCCTGGTGCAGGGCGCCTGGCACCACCCGGACGCCTGGCTGCCGCTGCGCGGTGAGCTCTTCCTCCGCGGAGTGCGCACCGTCGTCACCGACCTCCCCAGCGCCGGAACGGCACCGACCGGGTCGATGCACGACGACGCGGACGCCGTCACGGCCGCCATCGCCGCCATCGCCGGTCCCGTCGTCGTCGTGGCGCACTCCTACGGCGGGATCCCTGCCACTGAGGCGACCGCGACTGCGACCGGTGTCACACAGTTGATCTACGTCGCGGCGTACGTACCGGACGTCGACGGGTCGATGTACACCCTCCACGGCGTCCCGGACCCCGAGGACGTCAGCGGCCTCGTCCCGACCGTCCCGGATCCGCGGACCACGTTCTACGGTGACCTGACCGACGAACGCGCTGCCGTCGCCGTCGCCCGGATGGTCGAGCAGACGCAACGCGCCTTCGTCGAGCGGGTCCGCGGGGCCGGCTGGAGGTCCGTGCCGACGACGTACGTCGTCTGCGATCAGGACCAGGCGATCCCGCCCTCGATGCAGGCCGCGATGGCAGCGCACGCCGGTGCCACGGTGCGGCACCTCGCCAGCAGCCACTCGCCGTTCCTGTCCGAGCCGGGTGCACTCGCCGACCTGGTCCTCTCGACCGTCTCGGCTGCCGCGGTCTGAGCGACGGCCGGCCCGGCTCCCCGGTCTCGTCGGGGGCCGGTCCGGCTCTCCCGCCGGGCCGACTCCCCGTTCCCGTCGTGCCTCAGAAGCAGTAGGTCCGCGTGGCGACGGTCTCGAACCCGAGACGCTCGTACACGCGCGCACCCTCGTCGCTCGCCTGGAGGTACGCCACCTCGGCACCCTGCTCGCGAGCCGCGTGCATCAGGGCCCAGGTGATCGCCGCACCATGGCCGTTGCGCTGGTGGTCCGGCAGCGTGCCGATCGCGTACAGGCCGACGATCGTCGGGGACGTCTGGACGGACATCCCCGTCGACACCACCTGGCCGTCGTCGTCGGTGACCACGAACGCCGACACCTCCGGACGGGCGAGCACGGCGTCGTTCGCGAACGGTGCTGTGCCGGCGACGTCGGTCAGCCCGAAGGCGGTCGCCATGCACTGCTGGATGCCCGCGATGTGCGACCGCTCGGCAGGGCGCACAGCCCGCGTGACCGGAGGCGCCGCGATCTCGTCCAGCAGTCCCGTCGACATGGTCGGCAGCACCGCGGACCCCTCGTACCCGCGGTCGGCGGCCCACCGGGCCTGCTCGGCCGTGGGGGTGGCGCCGACCTGTGCGACGCGGACCCGCTGGTCGTCGCCGAGTCGGCTGAGGAGCCGGTCGAACTCGGCGGCGGGCTCGTCCGGTCGCGCGGTGACGAGTCCGTTCGCGGTGATCGTCCCGGCGCCGGTCCAGGCGACGGCGAGTTCATCGTCACCGACGAACCAGCCGTTCTCTGCGTGCTCGGCGATGAGACGGATGGTCCTGATGCGTTCCACGTCGAAGGAGTCGGCACGGCTCGGGATGCGGGAGGTGGGGTGGGTGGTCATCTGGGTTCCTTTCCTGGGGCGCAGTCCGGACCAGACCGGTACCGCGCGGATGAGTGGATCGGGAGGGCATCCCGGACGTGTCTCGGTCAGGCGTGCTCGGCCGTCACCGTGGCGAGCCACTCGTCGCAGGCCGCGGCGAAGCGTTCCGGCTGCTCTGCCCACGGCACATGGCCGCTGTCCTCGATGACGGCGAGGGTCGACCCCGCGATGCGCTCGACGATGCGGGCAGCCTGCGAGACGGGATCGCAGATGAAGTCGTCGTCACCGACGACCACCAGCGTCGGCACGTCGATCCGGTGGAGGTCGGCGAGCACGTCGTCACCCTGGAACCCGGACGCGTTGGCGTACCCGTTCGCGGTCTCGTCGATCTGGAGCGTGGGCATCACGGTCGCGGCGAGTTCCGGGTCGTGGAAGTAGAAGGGACCGATGGCGTCCAGGGTCTCGGTGATGCTGCGCGGCGTCGTGTCGGCACCGGTCATCATCGCGATCGCGGCATCGACGAAGCCAGGGCGGGTCTCGTAGAAGGGGTGGGTCCGGCGTCGTTCCATGGCTGCCAGGAGCTCACGGGTGCGCAGCTCGTCCGGCGCCGCGATCGCGTCGATGGCGATGATCCCGAGCAGGTGCTCACTGTGCTCGATGCCGTACGCGAGCACCTGCTGGCCGCCGGCGGAGTGACCGGCCAGGAATACACGAGGGGCGCCGAGGTGCTGGCGGAGACCGTCGATGTCGGCGACGAAGTGGGACAGGGTGTACTGGTCGGGCTGCTCCGGCCCCGTCGAGTCACCGCTGTGCCGGGTGTCGAAGTACACCACCGTGCAGTGCTGCTCCAGGGCCGGCTGCGGGAGCAGGTAACTGATCGAGGGGCCCCAGCCGGGCGACGGGAAGAGCATGACGGGTCCGGACCCGCGGACCACGTAGTGGAGACGGTTGCCGTTGACGTCGGCCGTGTGGCTGCCCGGCGTGAGCCGTGCTCCCAGGGCATCAGGCTGCGACGGCACGGCCGTCGGGAACGTGAGCGATTCTGCAGGAGTGGTCATGCGGTGACGGTAGGACGGAAGACGACGCGCGAGCGCCCGTGGAATCACCGAAGCGGACGAAGCGATGCCCGACGTCGTCACGGATCACCGGTCGTTGCACGCTGTCGATCCGAGCGCGGGAGCCGTGGCGAGCCGGCGTCACCGCGACGCCGTCGTGCTCACCGCCGGATGGACGACGTCATCGTCGACCCGGCAGGACGGCGGGCCCTCGTCGGAGCCGGCGCGCGGTGGCGGGACGTGGTCCCGCGCACCGCCGTGCACGGTCTGGTGCTCGCACTCGAGGCCGTCACCGCCGACGGGTCCGTCGTGCGCGCGAGTGCGACCGAGCACGACGACGGTGTCTGGTGAGCACGATCGGACCCCAACCGTCGCAGGACTGGGTACACCTCAATGGAAACGCGGGTTGCAGCTCCGTCGCCCCGTTCTGGGGCGACGGGGTCAACGGGCGGTGCTGACGACGAGCACCATGGCGAGGACGATCCCGTGGACCAGCGACGTGAACGAGGACAGCTGGAGCGACGTGATCAGCCCGGGGGCGTTCCGCGCGCGGGTCCCGGCGAGCACCGCCGGCACGGCCAGCACGAGGGACACGGCCGCGATGAGCACGAGCGGGTGCTCCGGGACGATGACGAGCAACAGGAGGTACGGCAGCAGCATGAACACCGCGTAGGCGGTCCTCGCGGCACGGCCGCCGATGACGACGGCGAGCGTCCGTTTGCCGGCCTGCTGGTCGGGCCCGATGTCCCGGATGTTGTTCACCATGAGCACACCGGACGCGAACAATCCGAGGGACACGGCGCCCACCAAGCCCTCGAGCGTGGCGTGCCGGGTCTGGACGAACTGCGTGCCGAGCACGGCGACGAGACCGAAGAACACGAAGACGGACACCTCACCGAGTGCTCGGTACCCGTAGGGGCGCCGACCGCCCGTGTAGTACCAGGCGGCCGCGATCGTCACCGCACCGACGAGGAGCATCCACGACAGCTGGGTGATGAGGACGATGACCAGGCCCGCGACGGCCGCGATCGCGAAGAAGGCCAGCCCGACGTCGAGCACCGCGTCCGGCGTCGCACGCCCGGCCCCGGTGAGTCGTGGCGGGCCGACACGGAACGTGTCGGTCCCGCGCACGCCGTCCGAGTAGTCGTTCGTGAAGTTCACGCCGATCTGCAGGCCGAGGGCGACGACGAGGCAGAGGACCGCGATGAGCAGGTGGTGGTCACGGCCGAAGTACCCGCTCCCGGTGACGTCCCCGGCTGCGGCGACGCCGGTGCCGAGGACCACCGCGACGATGCTGAGGGGCAATGTGCGCGGACGGGCGCCGGCGATCCAGTCGCGGACGCCGGGGCGGGGGACGCCGGCCTTCGCGGGGTCCGTCAGCACAGCGGGCGACCGGAGACGGAGAGGAGCACGATGACGTTCATCGTCAGAGGCTGTCCGCTCCGGCGTGCGCCCGCGTCGGTGGGACCACCGGTCCTGGACGGGGAACGGGTGTCGGACCGACGGGTCGCCTGGCCCCTCGGAACCATGGACGGCACCACCCGCAGACCGAAGCACCGAAGAACCGGAGGACCGACCTTGCCGATCGCCCACACCCGCTTCACCGACGTCGAGTACCTCGACGAGGGCCCTCGGACCGGCACACCCGTGGTGATGGTCCACGGGTTCCCGGACCACCCGGGGACCTGGGACGGCGTCGTCTCCCTGCTGCCGAACGGACTCCGGATCATCCGCCCGTTCCTCCGCGGGGTCGGCCGCAGCCGGGTCGTCGCGCCCGAGGCCCGGTCGGCACAGGTCGCCGCGCTGGCGACTGACGTCCTCGACCTCCTGCGCGAACTCGCGCTCGGACCTGTCGTCCTGGTGGGCCACGACTGGAGCGCACGAGCCGCCCACGCCGTCGCCGCACTCGCGCCGGAGGCGGTCAGTGGCCTGGTGACCGTCGCCACCGCCTACGGTCCGTCGTCCCTGCTCCACGGCCAGGAGTCGCTCGACGAGGTGTCCGTCGCGTGGTACCGCTACTGGCTCTGCACGCAGGCGGGTGCCGACGCGTTCCGACACGACCCGGAGGCCCTGGTCCGGTGGGCCTGGGAGCACTGGTCGCCGGCGATCACCCTGTCCGACGAAGAGCTCGCCCAGGTCCTGCGCGCGGTCGGCACCGACGACTTCGCCGACCACGTCATCCACTACTACCGCCACGGCACGGGCGAGGCACCGGGGGCGGCGGTGTACGCCGAGACCCAGGAGTTCCTGGACGGCTGGCCGCGGATCCCCACGCCGACGACCTTCCTGCACGGCATGGACGACGGCTGCGAGACGCCGACACTCGCGCGCGCGAACGCGCCGTACTTCGCCGGCGGACGGCGTCTGATCGAGGTCGACGAGACTGGCCACTTCCTCCAGCGGGAGAACCCGCAGGCGGTGGCTGACGCAATCTCGCAGTACCTCTGACGGACGCGGAGAGGCCCTCCTGAGCCGTCACCCAATCAGGAGGGCCGTCGCCCGGCCGTGTCAAGCGATCCCGCCGGAGCGTTCGGCCACGGCCTACCCGTCGTCGCCCGCGATCACCTGGCTGGCCAGGTCGGCAGCGCCGAAGACGACCACGCCGACGATCCAGGCCAGACCCGCGACGGCCAGGGAGAGGAAGAGCGACCGGCGCGTGATCCTCATGCTGTCCGTGTGCCCACCACCGTCGCCCTGGATCACGCTCGCGGGTAGTCGATGTAACCCACGTCGCCACCGCCGTACATCGTCGCACCATCGGGATCGGCGAGCGGCGTTCCGTTCTGCAGCCGCTCCGGGAGGTCCGGATTCGCGATGAAGTTCACCCCGAACGACATCAGGTCCGTGGTGCCGTCCTCGATCAGGATCAGTTCGTCCGGACCGGTGGGTCGGGGGTGTGTGTCCGGGTTGAGGATGAAGGTGTTGGGCCAGGCGGCTCGGATCTCGTTGGTGAGCATGCGGCCAGCCGACTCCATCTCGTGCAGGTGAGCCAGGTCGAGCTCTGCGAGCCGGGACACGAGTGGGAGGTACGTGGCCGCCAGGTCAGTTCCCTCGTTGATGTCGTTCAGTGCGATCCCCGGCGATATCCGGAAACCGACCCGTTCGGCGCCGATCTCGGCGCTGACCGCTGTGGCCACCTCCACGGCGAAGCGGATGCGGTTCTCGACGGAACCTCCCCACCGGTCGGAGCGCCGGTTGGTGTGCGGCGACAGGAACTGGTGGATGAGGTACCCGCTGGCGCCGTGCAGCTCGACTCCGTCGAATCCCGCCTCCACGGCGTTCCGCGCTGCGCTGGCGAAATCCGCGATCGTCCGCTCGATCCCTGCTTCGGAGTACGCGCGGGGCTCGACGTAGTCCTGCATGCCGTCATGCGTGAAGGTCTGGCCCACCGGCGTCACCGCGGAGGGCCCGATCGGGGGTAAGCCGTCCGGGCGGATGTCCGGATGCCCGATCCGGCCGGCGTGCATGAGCTGCGCGAAGACGACCCCGCCCTCGTCGTGGACTGCAGCGGTCACCTGCTTCCACGATTCGACCTGCTCGCCGGAGTGGATTCCAGGGGTGTTCGTGTAGCCGTGACCCTCCTCGGAGGGCGACGTGCCCTCGGTGACGATGAGGCCAGCAGAGGCACGCTGAGCGTAGTAGAGCGCCATCGACGGTGTCGCGGTCCGTGCCGGTTCGGGCGAACGGCTGCGCGTCATCGGCGACATCACGATGCGGTTGCGCAGTGTCCGCCCGGCGAACGGGTAGGGAGTGAAGGGGTCGATGGCGCCGGTGAGGGCGTCCGCTGGGCGATCAGGCGTGTCCTGATTCAGGGTCATGGCTGGTCCGATCTCGTTGCTGGTGTCTGGGCTCGTGCCTGATGGCTTCCTGCCGTGTCGCGATGCTTGCTGCCGCCGTTCGCCTTGGCATCAGCGGAACCACCGAGGGCGACGTCATCTGACGATGCGCCGTCACCCTGCCGAGGAAGTGGGCGACGTGCGCGTCGAACGCTGCCGGGTCGGCGCTGCGTTCCAGCCCGTGCGGGACCGGCGGGATCGACGCCATGGTGACGTCCACGGGATGCGCTGCGGCGCGCTGGCAGATGCTCCGTATGGTGCGTCCCGGTCTGCAGCGGAGTGGAGGACGAGGGTCGGAACCGGTGACAACGGCGGGCGGAGGTGGGTCCGCCGGAGGGGGACGGCAGGCCGACGGCCTCGAACTGAGGGCCCCGCGTTGATGCTCATCCAGTGCAGTCGGCGCGCGGACTCGCCCTCGGTCTGCGCGGCACCCGCGGCAGCACGGACACCCGATCGACGCGACGAGCCTTGACCTCGGCCGCGCCATCGCGCTCGGCGATGCGGCGAGGTGAAGCGGTCCTCTCGGAGGAACACACCACCTATGCACCAGCGCCACCCAAGAAGAAAACCCCCGTGCGAACGGGGGTTGGGACTGCTGCAGGTTTGGTTGACTCGTTCGTTTAGGCCGCGAGTGCGACCTGTGGGTTGATGATCGTCTCGTACTCGATCGGGGTCAACTTCCCGAGACCGCGCTG